>JALRCK010000265.1:4100-4368 GCA_023262305.1 Deltaproteobacteria bacterium | reverse complement strand
GAGGAACATCTCCCTTCATGTCATCAAAGAGCACACACAAGAGATCAAGCGATAGAGCATTGAGATTCCGAATTTTCTCTTGCAGCACCCTTTTTGACGTCGCGTTGTACTCCCGATAGGCTTCATATGGAGAAAACCCCACACCGAATTGCAATCCGTGCGTCCGGTAAGTATCTGAGAGAGCCTTTAAAGAATGGAAATGCCCCTCTGGAACCTGCTCTTTCCACCGCTTTCGAAAAAAAGTGTCCTCTTTGGGTGCATAGACGTA
>JALRCK010000265.1:0-4090 GCA_023262305.1 Deltaproteobacteria bacterium | reverse complement strand
TCGCGAGCCGCAAGAAATGCCGCGTAGCCCGCCCGCTCATCCCACGTCCAGGAGGAGCCGAAGAACCCCTCTATTATTCCAAGGTATGAATCTCTCACCGTCATAAACGTAAGTCTACGCTACCGAATTGGTAACGTCACGGGGGAAGTACTACTTTCACTCCTCCGATATGACCAGAGGAATGCGAATTATCGAAGCAGCTGAAGAGCGAGCGCAGGCAGCTGATTACCCTGCGCGAGCACCGCCGTGCCTGCCTGCTGAAGGATATTGAGCCGAGTCAGCGAGGCGGCCTCCTCTGCCACATCGACATCTCGAATGCGGCTCTCTGCTGCCATGGAGTTTTCTCGAGCGACACCAAGGTTGGTGATTGCCGTCGAGAGGCGAGATTCAACTCCTCCGAGAATACCTCGTGCAGCTCCGACAGAGTAAATCGCGGTGTACACAGCATCGAGGGCTTGCCGAGCGGCAGTTGCCGCCTGGTCAGAGGTACCTGCGTTGATTGAATAGGTGAGCGCACCCGCTGCGTTTCCTAAACCGATCGCCTGCAAGGTTGCCACCTGGTTGGTGTAGCCTATCTGTGCACCCGTTCGAGTACCGGCACCCACTTGGATGGTTACCGCAGACGAGCCAGACAACAACTTGATCCCGTTGAACTCTGTCACTTGTGCGATACGTTCAATTTCGGAACTCAATGATGTAAACTCATTTGATATTACCGACCGTTGGGTGTTGCTCAACGTTCCGTTTGCCGCTTGCGATGCAAGCTCTGCCAATCGGCTCAAGATATTCGCAACCTCACCGAGCGCACCGTCAGCGATGGCGATTGTAGAGATACCATCATTGGTATTACGGATAGCCTGCTGGGCTATACGAGAATCTGCTTTTAGGGTCTCAGCGATAGCGAGACCTGCGGAATCATCGCTTCCTCTATTTATTCGATATCCGGAGGTTAGTCGGTTGAACGAATTACTGAGCTTGGAGCCCGTAATATCGAGTCGTCGTTGTGCTTGAAGCGATACGAGGTTACTTCCTATCGTAATTGGCATGGTACCTATACCTCAACAATCCAGGGCTGACACTGAGCACGAACTACCTGCTGGCATGAGGCGCCTCGTGCCTTGGCTCTCGTCACAATTGTTGGAAAGGTACTGCTAAGAACTACGGTGAACTTCTTGGCCGATACTACTTCACTACAACCTGCCGAGACGTTGGTCTCCCAACCGCCTCATTGAGAGTTTCGGCGCAAACGTAATTTTTCTTTAACACAAAATCGATGCTCTCTGAAAAAGCTTTTCCCGCTATCGCTCCCCCCAGTCATCGTTCCTTCCCCTGTAATCCGGCGGTAGCCCAGCCTTTAAAATACCCCTTCAGCTCCTCTCGTTTTCTGCCGATTGCCTTTTTCACGGGGCGAAACTCTGCTCGATGTTGATCGATAGAGGACCCTGCAAAGCAGTTTGTTCATAAGTAGTTCGGCGATCCTCCTCTCTGAGGAGCCTGTTCGGAATCACTTAGGAACTAAACGTACTAAGGAGTAGTAATGGTACGGTTAGCCTACAATATCATCCACATCCCTAAGATCGGTGAAACGAGTCGCTTTCCTAAACGAACCGTTGAGCTGCTGACAGCAGCTGGAATTGAAAATCTGGGAGTGCCCTCAGTGCATACACCCACGATGACTGAGGTCACTCAGTTCCATGAAAAAAACCCATCTTTCCGGTTCAAAGCACACGATGTGTTCGGAGTTCCCTTCCCGGGAAATTGCGGTGTAGTGGGTGCTTTTGCGAGCCACTACTCGATCTGGAAGCAGATGTCAGAGACACGACACGATGCTGTCATCGTACTCGAGGATGAGGCGTACCTCACCGATGAATTTGTGCATACGATAAATTGCATGCTGCTCTGTGCGCCGGCGAATTGGGATTTCTTAAGTCTCTTCGTTCCAGGACAACAGAAGGTCCTCTACAACGAATCGCGTCACCAAATCATCGCACCAGGGCTCTGCAAAGCTTACCAGACCTCAAGCTCGGTCGCCTACGTCGTGAGCCAGAAAGGAGCCCTCACCGCACTATACGACATCGGTGTATTTGGATTCGCACTTCCGATTGACCTCTACATTTGGGGGCGAGGACCAGGAAAATTTGTGAATTTTTGCCTCTCTCCTCACCTCCCAGCAGTCATACAGGTAAGTGGGGATGCAACGCACGCGCAGACCGAAGGAGGCGATCCCATTCCGACAAATGAGGATGAGATAGCCCTACTTGAGCGATGCGAGAAGCCCTCAGGAGATCTGCTACACTAGCATCAACTCCCAGCATCTTTGCATATCCTCACCACCAGCATGCCCTCGCTGCGAGCGTAGCCAATCGTCAAGCATGAACGTACCCGCAGAGACCTGATGATTCAGAAAAGTCACAAGAAACCGCTAAAACACCCATATATTCGCGTTTTCTAACAAATAACAAACACCCCTGGTTGGCGTAATTCCCTGGTCTCAAGTAATCTTGAGTCATGAAAGAAACATTCCATATAGCAGCCGTCGTTTTCGATATGGACGGTCTTCTCCTCGATAGTGAGGCCAAGTCTCGCGAAGTTCTTCTCAAAACGGGTCAGATTCAGGGAGTTGAGATTACGCCTCAACAAGCTCTCCATATGGTTGGACGGAACGCCACCAGCACCTACCAGTTCATCGCCGACATGCTTGGCAACGAGTCCGCAGCTCGGGACTTTCTCGCCGTCCGAGATCGACTGTATGAGGAGGAATTCGAAGCTGGTAGGATCCCGCTCAAACGAGGCGTGCTAGAGGTGCTGGAAGCCTTGGATGAGTTCAAGATTCCGCGAGCAATTGCGACATCTACAAGGCGTCACGTCGCAATTCGCAAACTGAGCAAGGTTAACATCGTTACGCGCTTCGATTACATCATAGGAGGAGATGAGGTCGCAAACGGCAAGCCCGCCCCCGATATATACCTCAAGGCAACATCCCTTCTCGGGAAGCTCCCTCACCACTGTTTAGCCTGCGAGGATTCCCCTCCAGGCTTAGAGGCAGCCTTCTCAGCTGGGCTTCGTCCCATCCTGGTTCCAGACCTCATCACGCCAACAGAGCGTATGATAAGCCATGCATGGAGGGTTGTCCCGGATCTCGTTGAGGTGTCCTTGATCATTCGAAAGGCGATGGCAACGACGATCGCTGCCTAGTAGGTAGGTACCTCACGTATCGCCCTCTACGCACTCTTTGAAGCTCTCTGCTCAAGCACCCCACACACATCCTCAAGGGTGACCCCCTTTGCCTTCCAAAGAACCATCAGGTGAAAGAGGAGGTCTGCTGACTCATTGAGAAGCCGATCGGTGTTGTTGTTCTTTGCTTCGATCACCACCTCCACAGCTTCCTCCCCAACCTTTTGTGCGATCTTGTCGATGCCGGCCTCAAAAAGGGAGGCGGTATACGATGACTCTCCCCTCGAACTCTGGCGATCGCTTATCGTAGCCTGCAGACGGGTTAGCATAGAGAGTGGTCTCGGAGTGTTCTCCGCAAAACAGCTCTCCGTCCCCTCGTGGCACGTCGGACCCATCGGAATCGCTGAGACCAATATGGCGTCTTGGTCACAATCCACAGACATGGCTACTAACTTAAGATAGTTCCCCGAGGTCTCTCCCTTGGTCCACAACTCGTTGCGAGAGCGACTAAAGAAGGTCACGAGTTCCTTCTCTTGCGTTAGTTGATAGGCTCGCTCGTTCATATAACCGAGCATCAAGACAGCTCCCGTCCGAGCATCCTGAACGACCGCGGGGAGAAGCCCTTCGCTCTTAGAAAAATTAGGCTCACGTTTCATCGTCGTACCTCTACTCCATTCGTAGCCAAATACTCTTTCACGTCCGGCACACTTACCCGACCCTCATGGAAGATGCCAGCCGCTAACGCAGCGTCAGCTCTGCCACGGAGGAAAACATCGAGGAAGTCCCCGGGGCTCCCAGCTCCACCCGATGCGATCACGGGAACCCTAACGTTCTCAGCCACTGCGCGTGTGAGATCAAGCGCAAAACCGTTCCGCACACCATCGTGGTCCATCGAAGTTAGAAGGATCTCTCCGGC
>JALRCK010000264.1 GCA_023262305.1 Deltaproteobacteria bacterium | reverse complement strand
CGACGGATAGACAGGTCGGATGACAAGGAGGCGCTCGGCATCGTGGCGGGATTCGATTTTCATATCCCAGCCGGGTATGACTGCAAAGCCTTGCATCTCAGCGGCCAACGAGTGCAGTGCCTTTTGCCCGAGGGGGCGGGAGAAGCGGTATAGCGAGACCTTGCCGTTCATGAGGACCAGAGGGCGAATGTCCCAAGGGTCTTGTCCCAGCATGATGTTGACGCATACTCCATTCGAGGGGAGCCAGGGTTTGAGGTTATCAAAGACTAATTTTTCCGCCCCAGACAGCGAGCCCGGTGAGACCAGCCTCATGTTAGTCCTGCGATAAGCCTACACTCGGTGACATTATGGTGCGCGAATCCCTTCCTTGGATGATGACAGCAGGTCGATCTCATGTTTGAGGCGCGCAACGATCTCCTCGTAGGAGAATTGTCCGACGAGCTCGCCCTTGCGCTTCAGATTCACATGCGATGGAGCACACCACAACCCAAGATCAGCATCGTCTGTCTCTCCCGGACCGTTCACTCGACATCCCATGACCGCTATGGTGAGCTTTCGGTCAGAGAACTCGCTGGTCATCTCCCGAACCTTCTGAGCGAGCTCAACGAAGGCCTCATTTTCTACCCGGGAGCACGATGGGCATGAGATAATATTGAGCCCCTGTTGCTCAAAACGGGGCACTGACCGAAACCTTCCGGCATAGACGTCCGCTATGATCGCTTTTCCAACCTCGATCTCCTTGTATTTCTCGGCGTGTGGGAGCGTAAGCGATACCCTCATCGTATCCCCGATTCCTTTGACGAGAAGATTCTCGAACGCGATCCGACTCTTAATCTCTCCCATAGGGAGCATTCCCGCTTCAGTTACCCCGAGGTGGAGTGGCACGAGCGGAAAGAGCTCCGCTGCTCGCACGTTGATGTCCATGACGTCATTTGGGTCTGAGCTCTTGAGCGAGAGAACATAGTTGGTGAACCCGAGATCTTCCAGGTAGCCGATGTGCTCGCGCGCTGATTGAAGAGCTGCATCGACCGGATCTTCCTCCCTCTCGGCGAGTGCGGGGTCGAGGGACCCGAAATTGACTCCGATTCGCAGAGCGAGGTCATGCTCACGCGCGACGTCTACGATGTACTTAACTTTCTCCTGCACGGGAACCGTCTTCTCGTGATGATAGAGGTGCCCCGGATTGTATCGTATCTTCTGGACGTAGGGGGCAACGGACTTGGCGAGCTTGTAACTCTCCTGGAGATCCACAACGAGACGCGCTGAGGTCTGTTTTCGGATCTCGGCAAGGGCCTCTACGTCGCGCTTGCTGTCGATTGCCACGCGAATAATATCCGCGCCGTGGTCCTGGAGGAGCTTGATTTGCCGGACGGTTGCCTCAATATCTTGGGTCTTAGTGGCGCACATTGATTGGGTGGAGATGTGGCTTTCTGAGCCGATGATAAGGTCTCCTACTCTGACTGACCTCGTCTTTCGCCGAACAATCTTTAATGTCTGAGAGCTTCCCCCAATTCGGGTTAGACCTTCTGTTTCTGCCATATGCACTACCTAGATAGGACGTAACTGACTAATGTAACGCCCTACAGAATACCCTGAACCGCCCGGTCGGGCTATACCACCAACTGCACCTAAAAAAGCTCTTTCCGGAACCAAAAATTGTTGTATCATTAGGAGGTTATACATTGTATGAAAAGCCGGCAGTCGAAATCTGCCACGAATCGTCCGGAATTGTCTCCCGTGGGGTCTTAAAAATTATGACAGACATAGAAACGCTTGAAGAGATCTTTGGAAAGATTACCGAGGAGTATGAGGAGCCGGTTCCAATTGGCGGACGGTGCGAAAGCCGCATTTTCTATAGAGTTGAGGACCTGAGTGATGCAGACCTGGATGCGTGTGCTGAGTACGTTGCAGAGCGTATTCGGAACGTGGTTTCCCCTAATAAGCCTGAGCTCTTCTTGAAGCTGCCCGGTGGCTATTCATTTTTTGCCGAGAGGTTATGTGCGGTCTACTCCGAGCTCTTTAACAAAGGGAACGAGATCCCTCTTGAGCAATATCTTGAGAGTAAGATGTCGAATGGGCACGGTGAAAAGTACAAGGGGCACCAGGCGATCTTGGTCACGGACGTTATTACGACCGCTCGCTCAAGCCTTGAGGCTCATACTCGAGCTACCCTCAAAGGGATTCCAGTGCTGTGTTGGGCAACGCTGATCGATAGAACATTCGGTCCCGGGCCCGTACCTGTGGTCTCCGCGTTCACAGGAGCATCGGTTAGGGTGCTTGCGCAGCTTGGGTAACGAGGATCTCCACGTGATTTCGGTCCTCCGTTCCTTCTAAGGCCGCTGAGCGTTGGTGGTTACTTGAGCGGCGTACCGGTCAAGTAGCGTTGCGCTTACCGGCACCTTGTTAGTGCCTCTCTAGTCTCGTTCTGTGGTCAAGGCGATAGAGCGCTCCGCCCTTGACTTGGACCAACATCGCCCCACCTTCGTAGTAGACAGACACCACCTCTTTCCAATACTCGGGTCCGTCAGAGCTTGGCTCAAGGATGCCCTCAAGCTCTGAATACAGAAAGAGGTGACCGCCTCGTCGCCCATCCTGCTCGATACTGCCTCGCACTACCTCGATGTTGAAACCAGCGTCGGCTAGCACTATGCCTACAACGACCGCGCGATGTCGACAAATAAGAGAACCAAACGAGATCTGGTCCATATCCGCAGGCTCCCCTTCTCCAGGGATTGCCGGTAACCGCATCAGACTCTCTTGGATCTCAAGCATTTCCAACTCGACTTCGACCGGTTTTATCTTATCTAAAACCCCCTTTGCGAACTCGCCGACTGATGAAGCCTGCAGCGGGTCGGAGGCTGAGGTCATGTAATGCCTCAGGACGTGCTCAGCCCTTGACACTGACCCAAACAACTCCGATTCGAAAACGATGTCGCGGTGGACTTGATCAGTTGGAGGAGCGCCAAGGCTCTGGAGATTTACCCCTAAGATGGGAGGAAAGGTGGGAAGGGTTAGGGTCAGGGACATTTCAGGGGCGAGGTACTCACGCGCCGCACACCGAAGCATAGCTGGATATTCCTGTTCGAGCTTTAAGAGCATCTTTTGTCGCTCGCGAGAGACGCTGCGCCTCGCCTCAAGTGCGGCTGCTGTTGCTCGGTCATAGGGGCCGAATACCTTGATCAGCACCTCGCAGGCCTTGGTGCCAGCATCTCGTAACGAAGAGTCGAGGTGCTCACTCCTCCATCGTCGAAATTGGGTCCACAGCGCGTGTGACCGCAGCCCCTTCTCTCGGAGAATCGATTCGATGCCGGGCAGCCCATCCCAATCGAGTGCGTGGCACCTCTCACCGTCGATGTCTCGGATCACATAACCGGATGCAGAATTAAAGTCTTCGTGGTGCGGGGATGCGTGGAAAGCCCCCCTATCCCCGGGCAAGGAGGCAAGCGCGAACGCAGAGATCGTCGAAGCGCAAGTGGACTTGTTGAAACGCATCAACCTTCGTTCCTACCACGCCCGCAGAAACCATGCATCCGTGAGTTGTGATGATTTGGATTTGAGTTTTCTGAAAAAGACTATTACCGACGCTTCAGTGGGATAACCTTGGCCCCGGCACCCACCGCACGAAGAGGTTCACGAAGGGGCTCATGTCTTACAACTGGCTCCTTCACAACCTGCTCATCGAGCAGCTCTAGCGTTGAAAGAACGGTTGCGCTCTCCTCGGTAAGCTCGGCTGCTGGTCGCACGACCTTGCTTCGCTTAATGAGGAGGTCGAGCTCGTGATGAGCTGCCTGACCTGCCTGAAGACGTGCTTTGAGGCTTACAAGGTTCGAGGCGAGGGTCGCAGCGCGAATGAAGTCTCCGCTTTCAGCAGAGGCTATGAGCTCTTTCTGTGATTGAACGAGCTCTGACTCCGTTGTTCGCCACAGAGTTTGAAACTCGTTCCGAAGGGCAAAGACATCGTAGATGATCTTCTTGGTGTTTGCTGCCTCAGCTGCCTCTGTGAGCTTCCTCAAAAGCAGCCCGTTGACCTCACGCCACTCAGCGACCTGTACCGCTGGAAGCTCCCCGATCGCGCCGTCAACCCTCCCATAGGAGCTCCCACCCGCTGTGCTGTACAAGCGGAGAGCTCGCCGGCTCTTCTGAATGAGGGTCATTACGCGCGAAACAAAAGACTCAGAATCCATAACCTTACGCCACAAATCGGAAAGAGCGACTGTTTAGCAGTCAGGGCCGAGGAAATCAACTTATAAATACAACACAACGTTCGAATAAAAAAGCACTTTTTGACCATGTTGTTCAAGGCAGGCGCCAGCACCGCAGTGCCCGAGACGCTCGAGGCCTCGCTGCAGCTCAGCGAAGCGGTGCTGGTCGACCTCGGCGTGGCGATGGGCCC
>JALRCK010000263.1 GCA_023262305.1 Deltaproteobacteria bacterium | reverse complement strand
TTCGCGTTTCTTGTCCCTGCCGCATGGTACTATGCGGCCTTTCTGCAGGGTGGAGATGCATTCCTCGCGCGACAACTCCTCTTTGAGAACGTGCAGCGATTTGTCGGGGGCGAAAAAATAAATACTGAGAGCTGGTGGTTCTATATTCCCTCACTTGCCAGGACCACGGCCCCGTTTGGGGTGCTCATGCTCTGGGGCGTCATCGTCTATCTCAGGAGGGCCCCGTCCCTCGCATGCGCGGGAGGCTTCCAGAGGTTCGCCGTCGCACCCACGGTGGCGCTTCTGGCAGGTGTGTTCCTCTTTTCCCTTTCAAGTGGCAAACGTCACTCCTACATGCTCCCCCTGCAGCCGTTCATCGCCATTCAGTGTGCACTGCTCTTTTCGATGTTTCTGGAGCGACGCGGTCTGCCGATGCGCGAACGCTTTTGGAGGCTCGCACGCCGTTCAGAGGGTATCCTTGTCATACTCGTCACAACTGTGGTCATTGGCTTCGGAGTTGCGCACCTTGTTGATTGGGGTCACCACCCTCTTGAGGATATCGTAAAGTTTTCGACCGCAAGCCTCACGATCAGGGTCGCGGTTACCACGCTCATCGCGCTCCTTGCTATCACAAGCCTTAGACGTGAAGGCACCCGCCTCCCGTACGCACGGGTATGGATCCTCGTGGTTCTCCTTATGACCATCACGGTAGCGACAGGTAACGTCATCAAAGGGGTGCTCAAGGGGTGGCCACTGATGGCTGAGCAACTGCTTGTGGTGTCCGAGGGCTCAAAAGAGATCGTAGTTATTAAGGACCCCTTTGATGAGTATTTCGACCCGATCTTTTTCTACACACACCGAACGATTGTGATCGGCAGTACCGAGGATGGAATCGAGCGATGCAACCCCGCCACTGTCTTTGTGGCGCGCCGTTCGTGGCTGGAGGCCCATCCCGAACTCATACCCGGGGTCGTACAACGGATGACAACGCTAAAAGAGCTCAAGCGCGCTTTTGGGAGCAGTCAGCGGGGCGAGGATATCGAGGTCTTTAGGTGCTTCAACACATACGACCAGACGCCCAAGGTCACAGAACAGCTCCGCGATGCTGCGTTCCAGAGCTAGCGAGGGGATGGCTCGTCTTCTAATCCATTTTCGAAAAGTAAAGCTGTTCCTGAGAGATTCACCTGAGGTATGTTTTCACCTTAGGAAATAGTCAACAGGGAGTGCCCAGAGCCGGACTTGAACCGGCACGGTATTGCTACCCCAGGATTTTAAGTCCTGTGCGTCTACCAATTTCGCCATCCGGGCAGATGACCTAACTACTAAAACCATACTAAACAAAACCAGGTCAGCTATCTCGCCGCAGCTCCAGCGGAGCAGACGACTAGAGGTACGGAACAGCCTCGATTGGGTCGCAGGGACTCTAGAATACTTTGCTAGCGGAGAAAAGACCGGTTTAGACCCCCTCTCTAAGCACCGTGCGCCTTGGCTGGATTCTCCGGCATAACGACTCGAATATGCACCTCTCGGAGAGCCTTCTCACTTGGAACGCTTGGGGCGCCCATAAGTAGGTCTTCGACTGACTGCGCCATCGGGAAGGCAATCACATCTCGAATCGCATTCTCCTGCGCAAGGAGCATCACGATTCGGTCGATACCCGGAGCCATTCCGCCGTGAGGGGGAGCGCCGAACTTAAAGGCTTTGATCATCCCACCAAACTTCTCATCAACCTGCGCTTGGTCGTACCCAGCGATAGCGAACGCCTTGTACATAATCTCCGGTTGGTGGTTTCGAATGGCACCACTTGAGAGCTCGTATCCGTTACACACGATATCATATTGGTACGCCTTGATAGCCAGCGGATCCATCGTCTGGAGAGCCTCCATGCCACCTTGCGGCATCGAGAACGGGTTATGGCTGAACACAACCTGCTTCAGGTCCTCATCGTACTCGTACATCGGGAAATCAGTAACCCAACAGAAGTGGTAGCCCCCGGTTAAAAGCTTGAAGTCTTCGCCCAATTTATTTCTAAGGCGCCCCAAATACGGAAGTATCTGCTTTGCTTTTCCAGCACCGAGGAACACCACCTGACCCGGCTTTAGATCTAATTGAGCTATCAACTTCTCTTGCTCAGCCGGTCCGACGAATTTCTGGATAGAACCACGCCATCCGCCCTCTTCGTAGATAAGGTATGCGAGACCCTGACCACTCCATTTCGTAAATAACTCGATCGTGTCGTCAAAATACTTCCGCGCAGGCGCTGCCATGACAGGCATAGGGATTGCAAAGATCTCTCCCCCATCAGCGATGACTTTCTTAAAGACCTGAAACGAGCACTCAGCAAATGCACCCGTCACATCTGAGAGCCGTAACGGATTGCGATAGTCTGGTTTATCAGACCCAAACGTGCGCATAGCCTCATCATACGGAATGCGAACAAACGGGGCTGGAGTAACGGGCTCTTTGGCAAAGGTCCGAAAGAGCTCGTAAAGAACCTCTTCACCAACCTTGAACACATCCTCCTGCTCAACGAAGCTCATCTCCATATCGAGCTGGTAGAACTCTCCGGGTGACCGGTCGGCACGCGGATCCTCATCACGGAAACAAGGCGCGATCTGGAAATACCGATCAAACCCTGAAACCATCAGCAACTGCTTGAACTGTTGCGGCGCTTGTGGAAGGGCAAAGAATTTTCCTGGATGGAACCGGGATGGGACAAGGAAGTCTCGCGCCCCCTCAGGAGAACTACTCGTCAAGATCGGCGTTTGAAACTCGTTGAAATTTCGATCGTGTAACAACTCACGAATCCGCTTAATGACACGCGAGCGAAGAAGGATGTTCTCATGCACCTTATCGCGACGAAGATCGAGGAACCGATAGGTGAGACGAGTGGGCTCCGGAGCCTTATCATCCTCAGCAACCTGGAACGGCAGGACCTCGGCGGTAGTGAGAACCTCAAGGTGCTCACAGTGAACCTCAACCTCACCAGTTGGAATCTTGGTATTGATCATCGCGGCATCGCGCTTCACCACCTTGCCGGTGACCTTGATTACCGACTCTACACGCACGTCCTGGATATCCGCTCGACCAGCCTCATTAAAGACGACCTGGGTCTGCCCGTAATTATCTCGAAGATCAACGAACACCACGCCTCCGTGGTCTCGCTTACGCAAAACCCATCCGGAAAGAGTTACAGTCGCCCCAGCCTCTGTGGCCCTGAGGTCGTCACAGGTGTGTGATCGGTAGATGCTCTTAAGATACGGCGAAACGGTCATGGAGAACCCCTAAAAACGGCGCACCATAGCGCCAAGGGGCTCTTAATACTATACTTCGTCAGTTTCGTCACGGACTTGGGGCCGCACGGGTCAGATTATACCCTATAAAGTTCAGCGAGTTGGCGACCCACCAGCCAGCCCCGAGTCCATCGGAGCCATAACCATCTGACGACCATCTCCTGAGAACGAGAGCTGCCAGGTGCCTGGGGATGAGAGCGATTCGGTCATTTTGACATCCCCCTTGGGGTGCAAGCGTAGCTTAACGGCAAATTCAGCCGCAGCACCCTCAAAGGACCGAAACACGCGCGCTCTGAGGTAATCACCTCCATCCCCCGGGAGCCGTTCGAAGAGGAACCAGGAGACCTTATCGGCTCCCTCGCCGCCCGCTCCTGTTGCATCGAATTCAAACCCCCTACCGAAGGAACGCTCTCGCACCCCCACATCGAAACCTGGGTCTCCGATAAAGACAGAGTTAAGGGATTCAAGGTTTGAGATACCGGCCTGCTCGAGAAGCATCATCGCGTATTCCTTTGGAGAGCGCTCCGCGAACGCGAGCTCACCCAAGGATTGCCTCGATGCGAGCCCCTTCGAGAATGCGGTTAAAAGTGTGCTCATAAACCTCCGTCCCCCGGGAGGGCTCCCCGCGTAAAACCGACACCGTACCAGCAGCTAGATTGTGTGCCCTTTCATATTTCGATGCCTGGGGTCAGCGATTGGTGCTCAACAAGGGAACGATTGCGAAAAGAAATTGAGCTGCAAATAAGCCAGAGAGACGGTCCTGCATAAGCAATCGCGCACCTCGACAATAATCAGGGATTTAGGAGTGCAAGGGAGTAAACAACGACCCGTTGAGGGTTCCTTTTGCACCATTTGCGCGAGGGCTTATTTCTTCGGTGTTTGAAAATCGATCTGGTAGATCGACTCGATCCGTGACCCGTCTTCGAACACGAAACGCTTCTTAAACTCTTCAAAAACAAACAGCTTATATCGCTCGCCTGCCTTTACGATGATGGCCCCGTTTAAAAACTCTACCGGCTCCGAGGATTCAAGCTCCAGAAAGCTACCCGACCCAAGCACTGAGATAGCATGACAGAGAACATCTCTGCGACCCTCTACCTTGAGGAGCACTCTGGACCCTTCAGC
>JALRCK010000262.1 GCA_023262305.1 Deltaproteobacteria bacterium | reverse complement strand
AAAGTTGCCTCGCTTAAAGACATCCAAGACGCGCATCGACACATCCAAAAGGTATGGAGCTCTCACAACCTGCCAGGGGATGCCGTTATCCTCTATGGCGGCAGCGTGAATCCAACAAACTTCTCTGAGATCCTTGCACTCAAAGAGGTTCACGGAGCGCTTGTCGGAGGCGCGAGCATCAAACTCGACCAGTGGCTTGAGCTGATCAAGATCGCAGAAGCGACCCCGATTTTCGTCTAACTCGGGATTGCGGGATCGCATCGCGACAACTCCCCCCATGTAGGCATAGCCGGACCGCGAGGACGCGGTCCCTCCACAGTCACATTTTGTGCAGGATTGACTAGAACGTCGAGATCATCGAGTCAGAGTTCTGCCTCAACATCGAACTTCCAACGAGGAAGAATCGATCGAGCGAGTTCGGAGCGCTGTCAGGCTTGAAGGCAACGAGGTAATCACCCTGTCGAGTCTGTCGAAACCTACACACTCGCGGATAGAACGAATAACTCTTCCAGAAAGGTCGCCCACCGAATCGGTCATACGCCACGAAGGTCCAAACACCGTGAGCATCGCCACCAACCCTGATGGTGCGGTGGTTCTCTCCCGGATTTCTCGGTCCAGCGGTCTCAGAGATCTTTCGACCGTTGGCGAACACCACAATCTTCTCAATATCAGTTCCTTGAAAACCGAGCTCTACCCGAAGCGTAGCGGGAGACCGTCCGTCCACGCCCCAACCATTTGAGCGACGTTGCCGCACGTTGACATCTCGGAGCATGAGGCGCGGAACAAAGTAGTTTCGCACCTTCTCCTGAGCATGAAGCCCGACGCGGTCATCAACAAAGGCGACGATCGGCAGCTTGAGCCACTCAAGGATCACCCCTCGATCCAGTCCAGACCGGGAGAGTGCTTGAATAGTGCTGACATGCAGATCCTGTAGTCCTGAAAGGAGCTCCTTACCGGACATACCTTTCGCGTTCTCACGCGCCGCAAGATCCATCTGATCCATGAAGGTCAGTACGATCGCCTCTGCTTCGGGGTTCTTGGAGATTCGCTTTTTGATAAACTGCTTTACATCCCCTTGGCTCTGCTTGAGGAGCCCTTGGAACTCTTTGGAGCCGATCTTGTCGAGCGACATGCTCGCTGGAACCTTGACCGCTGGCCCACTCGGCTCTCCCGCCTTTACCTTGAAATCCCAGCCAGAGAAGAGTCCTGAACGCTCCCCTTCCTCAGCATCCTTTCGAGCAACTTGCGCAGATGAACGAGCTGGTGTGGGTGTTGCCTCCACAGATGAGCTTATAGCCTTAAGAACCTCTGGAGAGAGCGCTCCTCTATCTGCATCCTTCTCCTTCGACTCCTTACGGGCACGAGTTTCAACCGAGGCACGCTTCTCACCCGCTTTGCCGGATGAGTTAAGGGCGAACTTGATCATCTCAGGGATAAAAAACAATCCACCGATCATCACACTCAAGACGAGCGTCACAACGATCGTTCGCCCCGAGAGTCCAAAAAAGCGGCTATCTTGAAAATGTGCCATACGTCCCTTACTGCACCACACCAACGCTCGCGCGAGCGTTCCATCAATCTAAAAACGGTACCACGTGCCCGCGATGCGCTCTGGTCTCCTTCAACTTTGTGAAGGAAGAGAATGTCGCACCTACGAAACGAGCATGGATCTGTCTCCATGAGTCCTATAGGGATATGGAGGGATCCCCATATCGATGTGACATGATAAAGCGACCAAGAACGCTACGCAAACAACCACCAGTAGAATCAGACAGTTACCGACAGGCCAACCCCCTCATGCGCCCACTCAACACCTTAAAAAGGTGAGAAATCGCGGTATTTTCTGATTTTTCAAGACGGTGGCGATTAGGAGCGCCCCCGAACATACACGGGTGTGGAGAGCATGATTCTAAAGAGGAGCCCGCAGAAAATACCGAATCCGGCGGAACTCACTACCGGAATCGCATATCCCAGCAGGAAGATCAGGTACTGTATCGCTAACACCCCCCCCATCGCCCCGAAGAGCCACACCAAAAGCATCGCACCACTGGCTTGAAGAATAACGGCTGCTAAACACGTGGCGAGAACAAACCCGATCACCAACTCAGACCGAACCGCCAACCGAGAGATCCAATCACCTGAGAGAAGGTTTGAAGCGGCGGTGGCGTGAAGCTCTGTTCCATAGGTGACCTGGTCGAAAGGCGTCACAAACGACTCACGCTGCGAGGGGCCCGTGCGACTCTTAAGGTTGAGACCGACGAAGACGATCTTTTTGTTAAAATAATCCTTCGGTAGCGGATGATCGTCGGCGACCGCCATGTAGAAAGGAAGGGTTGAGATAGCATGAGATGGTCCATAAAAATTGAGGAGCGCCCGAGCGTCGGGAAGATCCTGATTCGCAGCTATCCCACTGGCAGCCTGAGCTAACGAGGGAACATCGGGGAAGAGCTCTGAGCGAGGCGGAAGCACCGTGCGGACGCGCCCATACTCAATCGGTAATCCGGTAACGCCAAGAGCACTCGCCTGAGATGCGAAGAGCGCAGTAGGCTTGATTAATTCCTCAAGCATATATGAGCCATTGAGAGTGGTCTGATGAGAAAATCCGGATACAGCTCCGAGCACGGTCGGCACCCGTCCGATCGCCTGCGCGAGGGAATCATCAACACTCGCGTTGCTTGAGGGTTCCGCGAACAAGATATCGAACACCGCCCGCTTTGCTCCATCTTCGGCGAGTCGGTTGAGAAGCTTGGTATGAAGCTCCCGTGGCCACATATCATTCATCGGGACATTCAGCGCGGAATAACTCGGCTCATCAATAGACACGATCACCACATCGGAGCGAGCCGGTCGTGGACCTCGCAAAAAGAAGAGGTTGTCGAAGTGAGCGAACTCGATTACAGCGGCGGTATCTGTAAGGAGGATCGGCAGCGCTAACACTCCAGCTAACACAGAGAGAAGCGCCTTTGTTATCCACGCACCACTCCTGAACCGTGGAAGCACTCGCCCCAAGCTCATCTGATCGACGAGCACTCGGTCAATCGATAGAGTCTCTGGAGCAACGTTACTTCGGAGGCTTTGAACGGAATTTTTTGGACCGAATGTATCGAGATCGCGAGCGAAATCCTCAAGTGCCCGCATGCGAACCCGGGGATCGATGGAGAGAAGCCCGAGGATACCCTCCGCGAGCCAATTTGGAATATCCCCCCGAAACTCGCGAGGATCACGTGGAGCCTCCTCTACCTTCCTCATGATAAGCCGCGCCGGAACCTCGTCATCGATCGGCAACTGCTTCGTGAGCAACTGATACAGAATCACGCCCACTGCATAGTAATCGACCGCTGTGGTCGCCTCGTTGCCGAGGAGCATCTCTGGTGCGAGGTAGGTTATAGTTCCAACGATCTCCCCCGAGGATACCGTTAGCATCGAGACCCCCGCTCGGGCGATCCCGAAGTCAGCTATCTTGAGGCGACCGCCTGGAAGCACCATGATATTGGCTGGCTTAAGATCTCTGTGGATAACGCCCACGGCGTGTACGGCGGAGATTCCACGCATCAGCTGCGTCGCCACAGTAAGAGCATTCTCGACCGAAACGCTCGGTTGCTCAAACAGCGAATCGAGGGTCTCTCCAGGGAGATACTCCATGGTGAAGTAGAACGTGTCCCCGTCTTGCCCGAAGTCAAAGGTGCGTACCACATTTTCGTGGTTAATACGGTGGGTGAGGCGCACCTCTCTCAAAAATCTCTGGAGGATCTCATCCTTATACTTCTTTGTCTGACGCAAAACTTTTATGGCAACGGTGGTCTCGCCAAGAACCATATCCTCCGCGAGGTAGACGGATGCCATTCCGCCACTTCCAAGCGGTCGCAACACCTTGTAGCGCCTTCCGATGATGGCGCCAGCGGGCAGGAATTGACCTCCATCGCCCTGGTTTACTTCCATACGGCTCCCCTACACGGGACCATCGATTGGTCCGAAAGGTATGTCGGCAACTTTGGGGTCGAGATTGAATGCTATCTCTCCCTTCAAAATCTCTATTTTGATCACGGAATTATCCGGGAAATGGGTACAGTAGTGCCACTACCTAACAGACTTAAGACGATCAGGTTGAAGAGGAATCGCCCCGGTTCCCCACCCTGCGGGGTTTGTTTCTAAGTTATCGTGAGCCAGCGTGAGGTCATTTTTTCGGGTGCGTTCACGTTCACGAGGAGGTGCACCCTCACGTTCCAATCTTACAGAAAGCACCCACTCATTCGGTCGATGAGCCATTTAAAAGAAGTTGTACGAGATCCCCACCAAAAAGGAGCGCCCGTTGTAGAGGTATGAATCGAGGTTCTGAAAGGTATCGTACTCGTACGTTCGATCAAAGATATTGTCTACCCGAGCATAGAACCGCCCGTGTTGCTC
>JALRCK010000261.1:874-4415 GCA_023262305.1 Deltaproteobacteria bacterium | reverse complement strand
TGCCCTGCGAATCCGTCGTTCGGAGCGAGTAGTGCTTAGGGGGCATGTGGGAGATGCCAACGATTGCTCCAATCCTATCGAGATAACCCATGCCACCGTGTTGGGCATAAAAAGAGCGTATGTGATGCTCGATTTTGCTCATTCCGGCACGTGGCTGAGAGCATGCAGGCACCGTTGCCTCAGGTGGTAACGGAGGAGTCGTTAACGCCCACTCTCGACCCTTTGGTGAAAGCATGTCGAGCGTAATGTGGCAGATGGCTTGGTAGTCCAGATCTACGGGCTCCGCCTGCTCTGGGTTTTGCTGCGGACAATAGAGTCGGGGGATATCTTGAGGGGCAAACAGCTTTCGAGCCTCAGGAGTGGTGCGCTCAGAGATGAGGCGGACGAATTCGGTTGGCGTCGTCTTGTGGAGGGCCACTGCTCGGTGAAAAGCCTCGGTGAGAAATCCTGTAAAGAGTGTCGAGGTGTGTCCGATTGAAACCCTTCGATAGAGGAGGTCTCGAGCGCTGATGAGGCTCTGTACAGCTTCGAGAGAAGAGAACCCGATCGTTCCATCCGGAAGAACGACGAGGCTCTCGACAAAGTCTTTGCGAACATGAGCGGTCGCCATGATGTCGTGGTGCCCGAGGTGAAGAGAGTCTGCTAGCAGGTAGGCCAGCCGATCTGACCAGTCCACCAAAACATGCAGCGGGTGGCTTGCATCGTAGAGGATAGTTTTGATCCTTTCTGCGCGTTCGCGCCCGAAGTGTCGTCCGAAATCGTCTGAGTCAAACAGCTCTCGCGTGCGACGCTCATGACAAAAACGAGGTCTCCCCGGAGTCCCATCGAATTCGGGGAAGGTGTTGATCGCTATTTCAGATTCATGAGAAGCGAAGATGTGTCCTTGATCGTGCCCAGCTACGGCTGCGACGAGATCTTTCGTGTCGATATACCCAAGTTTGAGTTGTGAGGCCATTTCAAGGGCGATCTCGGCGGCTAAGAGGGTATGAGGGGTCACTCGGGTGTGGTCTGCCGTCTTGAAGGTTTCGGTATGAGCTACGCCCATGCAGTGGTGTGTTTTTAGGTTCTGACCCGAGGGGTGCTTTAAAAGGAACTGGATGTCAGGTCGGACGTAGTCGGGAAACTTTGCCATCCATTCATGCTCAGGGCGGATCATCGCCGCGAGAGCTATTTCGGCCTCATCCATGTCGAGGGTAGGTGGAGGGAGGACGACTTCCGAGTTAGTTGGCGAAGGGGGAGAGGATTGAGAGAGGCTTGTGGCGCCGGGGGGAGGAGAGGAGCGTTGAGGGGGGACTGCCCTATTCAACGTTGCCTCCATGATACCGGCACGCGGTTGGCATAAGCTCCAACTTCCGGAGGTATGTTGTGGGAATGAGCATACAATTCACTTCGCGAGCAGTACCGCAAGCACAACTACAACTGTCTGCCTCGTTACCACCGAGATAGCAAACGGTCAGAGTTTGCAACAATTCGGCTCTTTCGTAAATCCTTACTTTAAGTTTTTTAAACAAAAAATGATGGCAAACACACGTTTTAGGGGTCTAAAAGTGGTGGGTCTCGCTTAACTCGTTTGGATTTGCCTCAATTCACGCAACTTTCCCCGATGGTCATCGATCCTGTCCCTCCAGGTGCGTCCCTGACGGAAGCGTCGATAAGGGAACGGGGTGCTCCACAAGAGAATCACATCGGGTGTAACAGAGGTCGCCTCCCTTAGCTTCTGCATCCGCATAAACGAGGATTATATATGCAAAGTATTGAAGGAATATCGAGCGCCGCGATCAGTCGAGGCTCGATGGGAGATATTGGTGGAAGCGTAGCAACGCGGTCGGTTAACTATCCGAGTGTTCAAGCCGAAGGATTCCGGTCCGGTATTCACCCCGGCATCACAGGGACCGGTCTGTCATCATCGTGCCACGTACCCTCGCAGAACAGACCGCACGAGCCGTTAGTTGAAGCGATTGTAGGGGTGGTCACTGCTGTTATTGACCTCGTTGTGGTCGCTCTCAATCGTGCGAAGGGCGGGCGAGATACTCCGATGTTGAATACATACCCATCCAAGCCCATCTGGATTCCAAGACCGCCGAGTGGGGGCGTTGGCACAAAGCCACCTCTGGCAGACACGAACCGTCCCGTATGGAATTCACCAATCAAACGGCTTGAGGTGATTCAGGACGAGCACGGTGTTGCAACTGTTCGCACAAGTGATGGATATGCAGTGCGCGCTGCTGGGAGGGGAGCGGGGTGGAGTATCACCTCTCCCGACGGCAAAACGACAAAGATCGCAGCGGGTCAGCACGCTTATGAGAGCGACGGTGGACGATGGCGATTCGGGGGGCGAGGCTCCTTTGTTTTCGGCGCAAATAAGGCGACCGTTGAGACGAGATCCTTTGATGGCGTCGCTTCGGTAGCAAGTCGTTTGACGGTCTACAACGGAGCCGAGCGTGTCACGATAGGTGGGCTTGATGGGGACCGTCCGATGATCTCGGCTCTCGCGAGTGATGGTCGTCAACACGACGATGGTTTGAGTGACGGGGTTTCATTTTATCGTGAAGGCACCACGAAGGGAGAGTCGTGGTCGGTATTTGAAAATGGCAAGAGAAAAGTGATGGGGGCGAAGTAGGGAAGTTGCGCGGAGAGAGGTGTTTATCCTGTCGGCTATCATGTGGCTTACAGCCGTAGTCATGGTCTTGTGGTAAGGCAAGCGGCGCTCTTTGGAGGAGGACAGAACTATTCGGAATCCTCACGAGAGCCTAAGCCAGGAGTATGTCATGCAACCAACCTCTACGTACGGTGACGGAAACACCACCCTTCAACGATTCCCCGAGAGGGGGGACTGGCTCCTGTTGCGAGAGGATGTTCAGGTTGGGGGTGATGTCTACAGAGCTGGTACTCCAATAACTAAGGTGCACAATCGATGGTTCGTTTGTGGATCTGATCAGCCCATCTCGGATAATTTCGACGGTCGCACCTGTCGTGCTGAGTACGGAGGGTTGAGTTTGCATGTGGTGAGTGTTGGACCCGATGGAAAAGTTTCGCACCGTCGGGTCGGCTCTCATGAGGCACCTGAATCTATTCCAGCTAGTCGAGTGATCTCGCCTCCTCAGCAGGGGCGAGATAGGGTGTATCTCGCCTTCGGTGATCAGTTCTATCCGTTGGAGTATTTCGGATGGTAGCCTAACGGTATATCTCCGCGCGCTCTCTCACCGTACGTGGTATGTGTGAAGTGAGGCTGTATTTTTCTCGAGATGGCAGATCGATTCGACTCTCCAAGATAGAGAGCCGGTTCGGTCCCGTTGCGACCTGTGCATTGAGTGAATCTCAAGCGTTCGCTTTCGAGCCTTGTGGAACATTTCGGTGGAGCCGTGGCGTTCGAGCGATGAGCATCTTAATGGTGCGCTCCTTGCTGGCTTGTGTCGACCCGACCGTTGAGCCGAGGCTCAGTGGACTCGCAGGCAGTGTCGCTGCAACCCTTGATGGAGTTCTCTCCAAAGAGCCGGCTTGGTTGATTGATACATTTGGGGTGTTTCCCAACGGTATGCCG
>JALRCK010000261.1:0-864 GCA_023262305.1 Deltaproteobacteria bacterium | reverse complement strand
AGGTTGTTTGCACGGTCTAATCCTGGACGTAAGCGCATAGGACCAGTTGCTGTGTCTCTTGTGGGGAAGATAAGAGGAAAGGATGTAGCAGTCTATGTGAATGGAAAGCTGACTGTAGAGAGCGCAGAATTGAGAGCTATCCTGAGGGAACTGGAAAACCAGGATAAGACGACGGTCTGAATCTTGTCCTGAATTTTAGGTCCCAGTCTAACTACTTTAGTAAATTCAAGGTCTCAGGTAGTTCTGAACCTGAAATAGGAACGCGTCGTGCGCTGTGCATTGCGTGCGCAGTGAAGTCACTCTCCATGGATGTATTCAAGCTTCATTTTGTGGGTCAAGAAGAGCCCTCTTTGTTTCAGACAGAGTTTGTGCTCGGCTCGACCAGGTGCTCCGCGGTACGGGGCAAGACCGGCGGGGCTTTTGCTGGTCACGGGTCATTCCATTGGAGTATCGCTGTGCGGGCCCTCGCAGTGTTGGCTATTAAAACAAGCCTGGCAGCGCGAGGTTCTCCGTGTGAGCCGCTCCTCGTTGGAGAGAAGGGGAGCTTGGCGGCATCCCTCGATTACGCTATCTCAAAGGAGACCCATTGGCTGGTTGATGTATTTGGGGTCTCCGATGGTCGCAATCCAAATTTTAAAAAGGTCTTTAAGAGAACGAACTCTGGAAGGAAACGGATCGGACCGGTAGCGATATCCCTCTCGAGGCAGCTCATGCAACCGGGTGCAATAGTTATTCGGCTCAATTCTTTCGATGTAGGTTTGCTGGTGGAAGGACGCTCGATTAAATCTAGGCAATAAACTGTCTTGTTTTTTCAGTTCTCTGAGCAGCTGCAAGGAGATATTATCTTTGGTCAAAAACTCAACA
>JALRCK010000260.1:3361-4416 GCA_023262305.1 Deltaproteobacteria bacterium | reverse complement strand
GGGACTTCCTATATCCATGTGCGCACGGGGATAAAACGGTCGGTATAATCGTACCGTATTACGACAGAAACAAGAGTTTTCGCCCGTTAAGTTTTAATGAGCGTGCCTGGGTGACCCTACAACTCGGGGTATGTTGACCTAATCCCGCCAGATCGTCTCTGAATCAGAGAGGTCAATCCACTTTTGAGCCGATTTCAGCACATCGCCCGTGTTGAATTGACCGAAATCTGCCGAGGTGGTGTCTGCGGCGATGTCCTTGATGAGGGAGAGGGGGTAGGCGATCTCCCGGCTCGGGCATACAACAACGATAGAACGAGGAGCTGTCTTGATGTCAGGAATGGGCTGCTCGGCTGGGGTCTCCTCAGCTTGGGCAGTCGCCGCAACTTCAGCTTGCTGTCGTCGAACAAATTGCGCCGGGGTGTGGATGGTTGATGAGCGAGACTCGCTGTCTACGGGCATGTACTCGTTCTCTTTGCTAAAAGAGGAGAGCCCATGAGCAAAGGCAACCATGTCGGCAGCCATCTCAAGATCTACGCTTACTTGCCGGGTGATTCCCTTTGGTGGAAGACGCTTGACGATAACCGAGAGTCCAGCTCGGGCTACAGCGTCTAGGAATGCTCGTTGTCTTGAATCATCTTCGTAGGGGACTAGGGTGTAGTAGCGAGCAACAACGGGCGCTATGCCTGAGGTCACGCCCCGAACAAGGGCAGACATATCAACTTTGCGGTTTATCCTTCTCGTTGCTCGGTCAAGGCCGGTGCCGTCGATAAAGAGTCCTACGACCCTTTTTTCACGCTTCTTAATAAAACCGCCACCTAATTTCTCATACTTCATACGTTTGCCTTTACCCACCAAGGGAGGGGAGCCCGTCTACTCTTAACAGTAATGTAGGGAGGATGGTGCCTGTTTTCTGTGAGTTTGTCGAGTGAAGGCGCGCGAGGGAGCCGATGCTAAGGTGTTGTGACGCGGCTAGCGCACCTCAACCTGGGTACCGATGGCTACCGTTTCAAACAGGCGGCTCATATCCTCTTGCGAGAGCTTTACGCCCCCGATCT
>JALRCK010000260.1:0-3351 GCA_023262305.1 Deltaproteobacteria bacterium | reverse complement strand
CGTCATTCCAAACCGGACCGGAGTGGATGGCAACCTGCTTATCAAAGAAGAGAGCCTGGTGACCGAGGGCGCCGCGCATGAATCGCGCCTTGCTACCATCGGGAGGAACCTTCATGCCCCGCCGCAAGAAATAGGTCGGGGGCGCGTACCAGAGTGGGTCAGTTTGCTTCAGGGCAACCGTGTAGGTTCCCTTCTTGAGAGCGTAGGCACCCTGAGCTTTCACCGTAACCGGACTATCGCCCGGTTGAGAGAACGTAAGGGTGTGTTTCGTGGTTTCAATAGTGATTCGCGGCGAGGTATCGGGGGAGGGCATCTCGCTCGGGGAGCGCATTCTCGCCTTTGGTTCTGTGAAGAGGTCGCTCTTTGGTTGAGCCATCGCCTCTGAAACCATGCTGAGGCGCGGGACAGGGCGGGCTAGGCTTAAGGAGCCATCTGCGAGCCAATTCTCTGTTGTTGTAGAGGGATTGAAGCTCGACGTGGCGCAGCCAGTCATGATCAGGATCACAGTGCCAGTGAGGAATCGGGACATATGCCATCCAAGACGTTTGGGGCTCAATTTCCGTGCGAGCAAAGCTCTCATAATCCTTCCTATCAATCGAGTCTCTGCTGGGCAGAACCTCGCTTCCTGGTGAGTGCTCGATGATGAATCCCAACCCGGGTATGGCACTCGATCGATAAGATGCATCGTTTGACTCGTTGGATGTTGAGACTTTGGGGGAATTTGAGTGGAGCGTGTCTTACTACTTGAGACAGCGGTTTGATGCTGTTTGCCCACGTCATTTCAGGTGGTTGTGATATAACTTGCTATTCTAAGCTCCTGTGAAACCGAAGCGAAACTTGCTTTGTCGGGGGTGGTTGGGGTGTACTCATACGGTCGAGGTTGACTTATGAACACAACCGCAAATCTTGAAACGGGTGCTAACCGCCCTGAAGGCCTGTCAGCTTATCTTCGCACCGTGCTCCTCTTGGTGTGCGGAATTGTACTCTCAGTATCAACAACTGGGTGCGGCATGGTCGGGCGGGGTATCTTCGGAGCTGACTCTTCTAAGCTGTCACCTGCACATGAGGAGCTGCTTCTAGCTTCCAAGCGTTCACCTAAACAGTTGGCCCTGCAATCCTCGCGAGCGCTTCCTAAGCCGGACTTCGGAGTAACCCCAGAAGTTCAAGCGGAGCTGGACAAGTTTATGACCCGAGAGCGGGCAACCGTCATGCGGGTCTTGGATGAGAACGCCCACCACTACGAGGCAACGAAAAAGGTCTTCGAGGGGCATGGGGTTCCGACTGAACTGCTCTCCGTGGCGGCGGTCGAGAGCGGATTTAACCCGAGGGCTGCGAGCCCGGCTGGTGCGAAGGGAATGTGGCAGTTCATGAAGTCTACAGCTCGTATCTACGGATTAAAGGTTGGTAGCCGAACTGATGAGCGGCTCGACCCGGAGCGTTCCACGGTCGCCGCAGCCAATCACCTGAGAGACCTTTTTGTAAACTTTCAGGATTGGCACCTCGCCCTGGCCGCTTACAACGCCGGCAGTGGAGCAGTAAACAAGATCATGACCCGAGAGGGGGAGAGTGATTTCTGGGAGCTCTCTCGAAATGGAAACCTTCCTCGCGAAACTCGAAAATTTGTTCCGCGGGTAATCGCTCTCTCGCTTATCTTCTCCGATCCGTCTCGGTACGGGTTCGAGGATGTGAGAGTCGTTGGCTAGCCACTCATCAAGGTGCTCAGCTCGTCCATATTTTTCGTGAACGCGTTAGCCGTGAGCACCTCATGTCCACGCGCAGTGACGAGGATGTCGTCCTCGATTCGCACGCCGCAGGCTGGGAGTGGTCCAGTGGGTTTTTGGAAATAGAGCCCCGGTTCGATCGTTATCACCATGCCTTTTTGGAGGACCGCGCTTTCCCCTGCTGGAGTGGCGTCGTGCACATCGATGCCGAGGGAGTGGCCGATGCCGTGAGGGAAGTAGGGCTTGTAGGCCTCTTTCTTGATCAGTTGCGACACGTTCCCTTTGAGGATTCCGAGATATTTGAGCCCGTAGGTGAGCTCGCGGGCCGCTGCGCGGTGTACATCAATCATGGGCACGCCGGGACGGATCTTGCTTATAGCTATCATCTGGGCTCTGAGCACTATGTCGTGCAGGTCCTTCAGCTGAGGTGAGATCGCCCCTCCGACGGGGACCATGCGTGTGATATCTGCCGCGTACATATCGAGCTCAGCCCCCGAGTCGATCAGGAGGAGTTCCCCTTTCTTGAGCCTCTTGGCAAGTGAACGATAGTGCAGGGTCGCCGCTGATGCGCCGCTGGCAACTATTGTTCCGAAGGCCGCTTCAGCTCCATGAATTCGGTAGAAGTATTCGAGGAAGAGGGCGATCTCTCGTTCGAGGACTCCTGCCTCCATGAGGGGAAGTGCGTTTTGTAGGGCCTCCCCGGAGAGCTCCGCTGACCTCTTTATCTGCGCTATCTCACTGGACTCCTTGAGTATGCGCAAGCGAGCAGTGAACTGCTCGGCATCGACCAAGGATGTCGGCAGGTTCCTCAGCAGGGCCGAGGAGCGAGAGGAGAGATCCTCTTTTACTGCTCCGCTCGGTGTTGCCGCGGTTGCGTGAAGGTATGCGGTGTCATAGCCCCGCAGGAGAGAGATGATCTGTTTTGCCGGCTCTGTTGTTAAGACCAGCCTTGCCCTCAGAGAGGTTGCAAGCGGCTTGATGGGGGCGGGCGCTCCATCCCACAGGTTTTTTACCTTATCCTCGGGAGGGGCGATCAGCACCACTGGTTCTGGTGAGTGGGGGCGCAAGACGAGGGTAAGATCCTCTGCGCGTGAGCCGGTCAGATAGTAGAGGTCGCTATTGGCCCGATAGGGGTAGTGCGTGTCGCGAGAGCGAATCTGACTCGGGTTGCTTGAAACCACCAGTGCCGCCCTTTGCTGGGATGTTTTGAGCAGCTTGAGGGCGTTCTTGATCCGGTTAGAGTGGCTTCGAGTCATGGCGTTTCCTTGAAGAACTGATGTACTCGGGTATTACATCACGGTTTGTTCTTTCGCGCAGGGTATTAGTTCGTTTTGAGGTGTGTCACAAAGTTTGGTAAACAGGTGTCAGGTTGGGGAGGGGGCGATGGAGAGCAACATGTTTTCAATCACGATAGAGCTTGGTGATGAGTGGGTCACCTCGGTGTACGAGCACGTCCATCACGGGCGGTGTTTTTACCTTTTGGAGCAGGCTCGGGTGGCGTACATGGAGCAGATAGGATTCCCCAACGATGTGCTGTTGGCGCGCGGGCAGGCGGCGGTCATTACCGCGGTTTCAGCCCAGTACAAGCGGGAGGTCAAAAAGGGGCGTGTTACCGTGACCTGCGAGGACC
>JALRCK010000025.1:2224-13563 GCA_023262305.1 Deltaproteobacteria bacterium | reverse complement strand
AAGTATTACGAATTGGATGTTCGAGAGAGTCAGCACTCCTTTCACCGCGACCTCCCGAGTACACGAATCTGGGGATATGACGGAACGTATCCAGGCCCAACATTTCACGCCCGATATGGGGAGGCAGCGTGCGTGAGGGTGAAAAACAACCTCCCGAAAAATCATATTGGTCCCGGTATTCCTCAGATCAGTCTGCACCTCCACAACCTCCACACACCTTCGGAGAGCGATGGCCACCCCTTGGATTTTTTCGACTCTGGGCTCTTTCGCGATTTGCACTACCCAAACGAGTATGCTGGGCTCAACATCGCACCAGGCGGAGACTACAGGGAGGGGCTTGGTACCCTATGGTACCACGACCACCGACATGACTTCACCGCCGCGAATGTTTATCACGGATTAGCCGGCTTTTATTTACTTTTCGACCACCTTGATAGCGGCAATGAAGTTGACCCCTCATCGGGGGCACTGAGGCTCCCAAGCGGGAAATACGACGTGCCGCTCCTGTTCCAAGACAAGGCGTTTCAACCATCAGGCGAGCTCTACTACGACGTGTTCAACACCGATGGATTCCTCGGCGATAAGCACGTCGTGAACGGAAAAATTCAACCCTTCTTCCAGGTTACTCGTCGGAAATACAGGTTCCGGATACTCAATGGAGGTCCCGCTCGCTTCTATCAATTCGCTCTCAGCTCCGGTTTACCCCTCGTAGTAATCGGAGTTGATGGAAATCTCTTACCTAGTCCGATTGAGGTCAAAAACCTCATGATCGTTCCGGCCGAGCGCATGGATGTAATCATCGACTTCTCTAAATACAAGGTTGGGCAATCGATATTTCTCAACAATATACTTGAGCAAACAGATGGTCGGGGGCCGAAAGGGATGCTTAAGACTCCGCAAAATATCATGCGCTTCGATGTTATCGGCGACGCCCCTGACCCAAGCGTAGTACCCAGCGCTCTTCGTCCGTTACCACCTATTGATTTGAATGAAGTCGTCCAGCGCCGCTTCTTTGACTTAGGCAGATCTAACGGCTCGTGGGTCATCAATGGCAAGCTCTATGACCCCACCGAATATGCAGCCGAAGTAAAGGTGAACACTGCGGAGATATGGACTCTCCGAAATAGTTCAGGTGGATGGCATCATCCGATGCACATTCATTTCGAGGAGGGGAGGATTCTGAGTCGAAATGGAGCTGCTCCCCGACCACTCGAGGTTGGACGAAAGGACGTCTATAGCATTGGTCCCAACGAGGAAGTGCAAGTATTTCTGCGTTTCCGCGATTTCATTGGGAAGTACGTGATGCACTGCCATAACCTCTCCCATGAGGATCATGCAATGATGATAAACTTTCGGATAAATCCCTAGGACCTTCTATCGGCGATGCCTATGCTAACGAGACGTTTCCTCTTGCAAGCAGTCCCACTTTTTGGAGTTGCGACTATGGTTCGCGAAGCACCTCTAGCTCTGGCTGCATCGACGAATCCTGACTACGGCATTCCCGATCTTCCCGTTGTAACTCACGAAGGAAAGCGTGTTCGGTTTTACTCCGACCTGGTGCGGGGACGAATCGTGCTGATTAATTTCATGTACAGCACATGTAAAGGTATCTGCCCTGGAATGACGAGTAATCTCAAAGACGTCTACCGAGCACTTGATGGTCGGGTCGGCCGAGATGTTTTTATGTATTCGATTACCCTCCAACCCGATAAGGATACGACCGAAAAACTTCGTGCGTACGTAACGAGGCGGGGCATAGGAGCCGGCTGGTCATTCCTCACGGGAGAGGCAGGCGATCTCGAACAGATCCGCAAACGACTTGGGTTCTATGACCCAAATCCCGAGGTTGACTCCGACGGCGCCCAACATACCGGGATGTTACGCATCGGTAACGACGCTCGGCAGCGATGGCTCATGTGCCCTGCCCTTGCTGCCCCCTCGGCTATCATCCGCTCCGTTTCATGGATGTGAAACGATAGACTCTAGCAGGGTGGTGAAAAATGATTTCCTGCTCCGCATTTCGATAGTTTGACTGCAACTTCGTTGGAGGCGCCTCGTTTCGTCAAAACTCTCAAAATGCTCACGACGGAACCATTTTTCACCACCCTGCTAGGGAGCAGAGCCCCCGACCGCTTTCAAAAATGGGGCGGTCTCACGAATAAATGGTCCGCACACAGTGAGGCTTACTGAGCCTCTTATCTGGAATCGTTGTCAGCGGATAGTATCACTGCCGCCCGCGACGATTTCATCGAGCATCGACGGAGCTGCGCAAGAAGCGCTGTCTCTCGCGAGGTATCAATCGGCCCGAAGTCTATCGAATTGCGAAGTTGAACATCGAAGTTGTCAAGGCACATCCCCTCTACGCGAGCGACACGCGCCACTGGTCTAGCTCTTTTCGCACGCCCTCTCACTTGCGGCGCATACTTTAATCTGTTCGCCACTATTTTTCCGACCGACGATGTAGAACAGATGGAGGAACGGGCGATTTTCTGGAAGCACGCTCCTCGAACAAGTGAGGGTTCACTCACGCAACGAGCTACCTGAGCGGAACACCGCTTGGAGCTCAGTGCCAGCGCCTTCTGTCCATTTGAAACAATTATAAATAACGCAATCATGGCGGTGATGAGTAGATATCTGTTGAACATGCGCCGACGTTAAATCGTGCGGGCTCCGCGTAGCATGATCAACCCAACTACTGACACCAAGCCGGAGCGATGGAGGATGATGGAGGCGACCGGTCAACACAAGTCTGTTCCCCTTACTATCCAACACCCAGAGCCTTGTACAACAGGAGCGGCGGCTCGCGATGCCACCCCACGTGAGGTCTCTTTGGAGTCGGTTCGAATACTCGATGACGGGGTGGCATGAGATGATAATCGATAGGAAGATCGATCGCTTTTTTGCACGCAGCTGATCTGTAGTCGTGGGTCGGGTCATGATTTCGCGGGAGCGATTATGGAAGAGAAGAAATGCGTATTCTTTGGCTCCAAGGTAGGGTCGCAAGGGCCCAAAAAGAAGGACTGACGTTGTGTCGCGGATGCACGAACGCCGCTACGTTTGCAGCCCATTTTTTGATACAGCAAATACTCACAAGTTCGAGGACTATAAGCGAGGTGACGACCTAAAGAATCGAATTTACTGCGCTCTTTCCTCATCCTTTCATAGGACCAAGGCTTTACATTTCACCTATTTCCCCGAAGAATAGGGACGTTAGGGGGGACTACCCTGTCAGGAGCTACCGTGAGCAAAAAGTCGTATTTGGCGGATAAGATCGTTACGGGCGGTGAGCGGATCTCACCCGATGAGGCACGCGAGCTGTGGACCAAGTTCGAATTCACCGAGCTTGCCACGATAGCTCAGGCGGTTCGATTTCGACACAATCCCTCCAACGATGTCACCTACCTGATCGACAGGAACATCAACTACACCAACGTGTGTAACTCCGACTGCTCGTTTTGCGCGTTCTATCGCCACAATCCCCGAGACCCGGAGTCTTACGTTCTCTCGCGAGAGACGATGCAACAGAAGATAGAGGAGGCGAAGGCGCTCGGTGCTACCCGTATCCTTCTACAAGGTGGACACAACGACGAGCTCCCCTACTCGTTCTACCTTGAGATGATCGAGTGGATCGCAACAACATTTAAGATCAACCTCAACGCCTTCTCTCCTTCCGAGATTCACCAGATGACCCTCGTGTCAGGAAAAACTGCGGGAGAGGTACTTAAAGATCTTAAAGCCGTAGGGCTCCATGGACTTCCTGGAGGCGGAGCCGAGATCCTTGACGACGAGGTTCGCAAACGAGTTAGCCCCAAGAAGATCTCCGCTGGTCGATGGATTGAGGTGATGGAAGAAGCTCAGAAGCTTGACCTCGTCACGACCGCAACGATGGTGATCGGATTTGGAGAGACCCTTGAACACCGCATCAACCATCTTGCGCGCTTAAGGGATCTTCAGGATCGTTCGCTTGCGGGTGGACATCCAGGGTTTAATCTCTACATCTCATGGACGCACCAGTTTAATGAGAACACCTCCCTTGGGCGGAGCCGTCATGTGGCGAAGTACGGGGCCGGAGCTGTCGAGTACCTTAAAAACGTGGCATTTTCGCGCATCTTTCTCGACAACATCCAGCACCATCAATCGAGCTGGCCCACGTGTGGAGCTCACGTCGCCGAGATCGGACTGCATTCGGGATGTGACGACATCGGTAGCACGATGATGGAAGAGAACGTAGTCTCTCAGGCTGGAGCACCGACTGCTTCAAAATGGTTCATGAGTCCGGAAGAGTTGGAGATGCATATCCGACAAGCTGGATTCACCCCCGTTCAACGTGACAGCGCTTTCAAAGTTGTAAGGAGACCTAATTCCGATGAGCCAAAAAAAGAAACGTTCCCTCACCGGCTTGAAGCCAACGGGTAACCTCCACCTTGGCAATTATCTTGGGGCTCTTCGCCCAGCATTGGAGCTCTCCAAGAGCTACGACTGTATCTACTTTATTGCGGATCTGCACTCTCTGACCCAAACGCGGGATGCCCAGGCTCTGGCTAGCCAGGTACTCGATCAGGTAGCGACCTGGCTCGCTATCGGACTAGACACCGACAAGCACATCTTGTTCAGGCAATCCGATGTTCCAAGTGTCACAGAGCTTACCTGGTATCTAAGTTGCGTCACCGGTCACGGACTTCTTGAAAAGGCTCACGCGTTCAAAGACGCTCAAGCGAAGGGGCAAGAGGTGAATATGGGAACCTTCTGCTATCCCATCCTGATGGCTGCCGATATATTACTCTATGACACGGATGTCGTGCCGGTCGGTAAAGATCAAAAGCAGCACGTTGAGATGGCGCGTGATATGGCGGGGTCGCTCAACGCTGCCTATGGCGAACTCCTGGTGCTTCCTGAGCCTCTTATTCAAGAGGAGGTCATGCTCATCCCTGGTCTCGACGGACGCAAGATGTCGAAGTCGTACAACAACGAGGTACCCCTCTTCTGTGACGAAAAGACTCTTCGCAAGAAGCTCATGTCGCTTAAAACTGACTCAACCGGAATGGAGGAGCCCAAAGCGCTCGATGGATCGACGGTCGGAGATCTCTTCAAACTCTTCGCAACGAAGGCGCAGTACGACGACCTCTCAGCTCGCCTCGCCAAAGGTGGAATGGGTTGGGGGCATGCCAAGGAGGAGCTTTTCGTAGCGATCAACGATCATGTTAAAGAGATGAGAGAACGGTATGTAGCATGCCGCAAAGACGAGGCTCTCCTTCAAAGGGAGCTTGCGAAGGGCGCGGAGAAGGCTCAAGCAGTGGCCTCTCAAACCATTAAGCGAGTAAGGCAGGCGGTTGGACTCAGGTAACGATCTCGCACGGCTCCCTCGCTCCGAGTGGCTCAGACGTAAAACCGAACACTGCTCGCGAGTTAGTGCGTGGACCGACGACCGCGTCTCGCGAGCGTCACGTGACATTCCGCATCCGGTGTATGATTTCCTCTTTGAATACTATCCGTATCGCCCATCGCACTTAAAGCGGTGGAGCCCGGGTGTTGGAATAGTTCTTGAAGACGCTTCTCCTGATGAGCTCGACTGGGTTGATACCCTTGAGTGGAAGGGGCGCAACGCCTGGATCTCAGCAGAGTCGTTCCCTGAACATCGAAGAGCGTTCCTTGAATGGGCGCACAAATACCTGACCGGGATAGCGCAGCGCACGCCTCAATTTAGCTGCTTTGGGCTCCATGAGTGGGCGATGGTCTATCGGTGTGATACCCCGCGACACACTCAGGTAGCGTTACGACTCTCGCCGCAAGAGATCGACCAAGTCGTGGAGTCGTCTGATGTACGATGCACCCACTTTGATGCTTTTAGATTTTTTACCCCAAGCGCCGTGCCCCTCAACAAGAACCAGCTCTCCCGCGAACTCACAAGCTCCTTCGATCAACGCGGGTGCGTGCATGTCACGATGGACCTGTATCGATTCGCTCACAAGATAGCGCCCTGGTGCTCAAGTGAACTGATTGCAGATGCGTTTCTCCTTGCGGCTGACGCCCGACAGGTGGACATGAGAGCGAGTCCGTATGACCTACAGGATCAAGGCTTTGAACCGATCCGGATTGAGACTCCATCAGGGAGAGAGCAGTACATCCAGGAGCAGAGAAGGTTATCAGAGCTCGGGATTCCGCTGAGAGCCCGCCTTATACAGGTGTACGAAACTCTTATCTCGGCGTTCAAATAGAGGGTGCACCAGTAGGTTGCGACTGCATCATGACGGAGCGGCAGCTCCTTTATGAAGCGGGAACAGGTATTTTACGCACGCTAGGGTTTCAGCTTCCTGTGAATCATTCCAAAGAGCCCAGTCATAATCTTTAGCTCTCGCGTTGAGAGCCTTCCACGCCGAGTCATATTCACGAGGAGATCCTCAATATGCCTCGGGGAGTTTTCATTGAGGAATCCAACATCCTCAGCCGTACGAAGCACCATCTGCGTGAACTGCTCAAGCTGTCCACTGGTAGGGAGATCCTTAATGTCATCACCTATTCCGGTGTGAGAACACCGACGCAGGGAATACAGGGCTAAAAGCACTGATTGCGCCAAATTATATGATGGATTCTCTCCTGCTGACGGGATGCGAATCAGGTTTTGGCACACAGGGAAATGCTCCCGACGTAGACCTCGCTCCTCTGAGCCAAAGACGAGTGCAACGGTTCGCTCCTGCTGAAAATCGACGGTGCCGACCCAATCCTCTAATATCCGCTGCGACATTCTGTGGCTGCTGCTATCAGACGCGAACCCAACTACTTCATGAGCATCGGAGACAGCTTCACTGAGCGAGTGAAAGGTTTGGTGGTTGTCGAGTAGGTGCGCGCCCCAACATGCGACACCTTTCGCCATGACGAGATCGAAAGGCTCTGGCTCAACGAGTCGCAGATCCGTGACTGATAAGTTGCTCATCGCCCTGGCGACAGCCCCGATATTTCTTGGGTCTTTGGGCTCCACAAGAACGACAACGATACGCAAGCGAGCGCCCTGCTCAACTAAATCTCCCAGCGATGTTCCCTTTTCATGCGTGCTCATGAGACAAAAAGTATACTCGATATAACAGGAAATATCCCCTCTTTCACGCTGCCGGTCAGGCAGGCGACCTATAGCGTCTGCGATCTTTATAGGGCATCATACGGGCTGACTAACGGTCTGGATTTACTCTATGCCATCTCCCTCTAAGCTCTCGTGGCCCCTCCTCGGAAAGATCTCACAAAAGGAGTTTCTCGCTCGTTATTGGCAGAAGCGCCCTCTCTTGATGAAGCGCGCAATCCATCCATTCCCTGAGGTCATCTCTCCTGAGGAGCTCGCGGGTATGACCCTCGATAAGGAGGTCGAATCCAGACTAATCGTTCAGGGACCGGGCAAAAACAATTGGCAGCTCAAACGGGGTCCCTTTACGTCCCAAACCTTTAAGAAGCTCCCTAAAAAGAAGTGGACCTTTCTCGTTAACGGTGTTGATAGGTTCGTCCCTTCCGTGCACGCACTGCTTGATGAATTCTCATTTATCCCCTTTTGGCGGGTTGATGACATCATGATTAGCTACGCGGTAGATCAGGGGAACGTTGGCGCGCATGTGGACAACTATGATGTGTTTCTCGTTCAAGCATGCGGCACACGCGAGTGGATGATTGAGGATCGTCCCGTCATGAAGGACGACTTCATTCCAAACCTGCCGATTAGGCTCCTGAAGAGATTTAAACCGACCCACCGATGGGTACTTGAGCCGGGCGATATCCTCTATCTCCCCCCACGAATTCCCCACCATGGCGTTGCCCAGGGGGACCGGTGCATGACGATCTCAGTGGGATGTCGTGCTCCGAGCGTGAATGACATTATTAACGGCGTAGTGACGAGCGCACTCGCTCACGGGGATGAATCTATCCGCTACACAGACCCAAACCTCGCTCCGCAAGCCCCGGGAGAGATCGCGGCAGGATCGATCGAAAGGGTGAAGAAGATCGTTGAGTCAGCCCTCGTGTCAGACGAGTTCCTAGGCGATTGGCTCGGTCGATATGTGACCGAATCCTACTCAGATGTCGATTTAAAATCCCACGCCGAAAAGATCGCGCCTGGAAAAGTTGCATCCCGAATCAAGCATGCAGCTGCGCTCGTTCGGACGGAGGGAGCACGGCTCGCCTTCACCCGGCGATCGAAGGGCGCTGTCTCGTTTTATGTGAATGGACATCGAGAAGATCTCTCCGGAAAGGCAGCACTGCTTGCACAAGAGTTGGCAAACCGCATCGTAGTTCCAGCAGAGATTTTACGGCCATACATCGCCGATAAAGGATGCCAGGCTCTTATCGGGTCACTCCTCTCCGCCGGCGCCATCGTAATCGATGAGTAGGTGACGAGTAGAGGCTTTAGGCCATCATAGCCCGCAGCTGCGCCACAACCCGTGGCACCCCATCGGTCGCCTTTGCCTCAATGACATGAAACGTCTCATCCGCCAAACCGGAAGGCATCGGGTCAACGATGAATTTGGGGATCTCAAAAGGAACGTAGTCGACGAGGTTCGCCGCAGGGTACACCTCAAGAGATGTTCCAACGACAATCAGAAAGTCCGCCGTCTTCGCGGCGGCGACTGCAGCATCCATCATCGGCACCGCTTCGCCAAACCAGACCACGTGGGGCCGCAGCTGTGTTCCATCCTCAGCTCTGTCGCCCATGGAGATATCTCCGAGACAGGGGTAGAGCTTCTGGGAGTCGTGGCATCCACGAGACTTTAGGATCTCTCCGTGAAGATGAATGATGTTGCTGCTACCAGCTCGCTCGTGGAGGTCGTCGATGTTTTGGGTGATTATGGTGACCTTAAAGATGTCCTCAAGCTCCCGCAAAGCCTTGTGCGCAAGGTTTGGCTGCACGGCTTGGACACCCTTTCTGCGCTCGTTGTAGAACCGCAGCACTCGCGCCGGATCGCGCTTCCACCCGTCAGGGGTGGCAACAGCCGCTACAGGTTCCCCTTCCCACAGCCCCCCGGGACCCCGGAAGGTATTGAGACCACTCTCTGCACTGATTCCGGCTCCAGAGAATACGACGACATGCCGTTCTTTCATCGCGATATTCTCCTATCGGCAATCTTTCGCCGATATCAGCCCATGAGCAGGTGCTCTAGGCGACCGTTACCTCTTTGCAGAGATACACGTCTTGTATTGCATTCAAGATCGCTACTCCGTCCTTCATCGGCTTCTGGAACGCCTTGCGACCTGAGATGAGCCCCATGCCACCCGCTCGCTTATTGATGACGGCGGTCTTAACGGCGTCTCCGAGGTCGTTCGAGCCCGATCCTCCACCGGAGCTGATAAGCCCGATGCGGCCCATGTAGCAATTCGCTACCTGATAGCGCGCAAGGTCGATCGGATGGTCACTGGAAAGATGTGTGTACATGCGCTCATCGAGCTTGCCGTATGAGGAAGAGCCCGAGTTAAGGGCCTTGAAACCACCATTACTTTCCGGAAGCTTCTGCTTAATGATATCGGCGTTGATCGTCACACCAAGGTGATTAGCTTGTCCTGTAAGGTCAGCTGAGGTCTCGTGATTGACGCCCGCGATCTTGAAGCCGGAATTTCGGACGTAGCACCACAAGATGGTTGCCATGCCGAGAGCGTGTGCTTCTGAGAAAGCGGCCGACACCTCTTGAATCTGGCGAGTGGACTGATCAGAGCCGAAATAAACGGTCGCTCCGATCGCTGCACATCCCTGATTCCACGCGTCACGTACACGCGCAAACATCACCTGATCGCTCTTATTCGGGAACGTGAGCAATTCGTTGTGGTTGATCTTCATGATAAGCGGAATCTTGTGCGCATACTTTCGAGCGATGAGACCAAGTCCACCGTAAGTGGTAGCGACAGCATTACATCCTCCCTCGATGGCGAGTTTGACGATGTTTTCAGGATTAAAATACTCAGGGTTCTTTGCGAATGAAGCGCCACCTGAGTGCTCAATTCCCTGGTCAACTGGAAGGATCGAAAGGTAGCCCGTGCCCTTGAGGCGGCCGGTATCGTACATCAACTGCAGCGACCGTAGCGTTTGAACGTTCCGATCCGAGTTAATAAAAACACGGTCGACGTAGGCGGGAGATGGGGCTTCAAGGGCACTCGCCGGGATGGTTTTACAGGTGTGGTCAAGGAGGCTCTTCGCTTCAGAGCCAAGAAGTTCTGCGATGTGGCTGTAGTTCATAAAATCTCACTATAGAATCCGCGATACTATAGGGGGACGACGGCTGAGGATCAAGATCGGCGAAGGGGTAACCAACTGATATAACGATGCCTGGTCGTCACAATGAGGAGTTTTACGGCGGATTGCCTGTCGTGGTGGCGCGCGTTACCGCCCGTCATTAGACATCATTAAGAAGCTTCAACGCCAATTCAGGCTGGAAGTTTGAATTCGCAAGGATAGCCGTGCCTGCCTGCTGGAGAACATTGAGGCGTGCCATCTCTGCAGCCTCTTGCGCAACGTCTACATCGGTTATGGCGCTCTCGGCGGTCTGAAAGCTCTCGCGCGCTGTGGCGAGCTGTCGGATGGTGGTATGCAGGCGGCTTTCGGCCGCACCTAAAATTCCCCTACTCCTCGTTACTGAAGTGATTGCCCCTTGAATCGCATCGAGCGCCAACAAGGCGGCGGATCGCGACTCTACCTCAGAGGCTCCGATCACTGAAAATGTCGGCAAAGAGGACCCAACGGGTGCCAATCCGATAGCAGCCAATGTGGCTTGAATTCCGGAGTAAGCAATCCCTGAGAGTGAGGAGCCGTCGAACCCGACCTGGAAAGTCAAGGTCTGCGAACTGCTAATCAGGTACAAACCATTGAACTCTGTAGTGACGGCGATTCGCTCGATCTCCTCCATCAACATCGTGAATTCGTTTTGGAGGGCGGAGCGTTGCTCGTTCGTGCTGGTGCTGTTGGCAGCTTGCGCGGCAAGCTCAGCAAGGCGAACGAGGGTCTCGTTGATTTGTCCAACAGCCTGGTCTGCTATCCCGATGATCGAGATTCCGTCATTCGCGTTGCGCGCAGATACGGTGGCGACTCGCGTGTCGGAGCGGAGCTTCATAGCAACGGCGAGGCCGGCTGCATCATCTTTCGAGTGATTAACTCTCAAACCACTAGAGAGTCGCTCGTAAGCCTGATTCAGCCGGCCCGTCGTTATGCTGATTTGGCGCTGGGTTCGGAGAGACGAGATATTAAGTCCCGAACCAAAACCCATAACCTATCAACCCTTATTATCGACCTAACAACTGAAGTGCTAACTGTGGAACCTGGTTAGCCTGAGCCAATACTGCGGCGCCGGCCTGTTGCAGGATGTTGAGTCGAGTCAACT
>JALRCK010000025.1:0-2185 GCA_023262305.1 Deltaproteobacteria bacterium | reverse complement strand
CGGATGCGGCTTTCTGCTGCCTTGAAGTTCTCACGAGCAACTTGAAGGTTGTTAATAGTCACCTCAAGTCGGCTCTCAAGAGCTCCAAGACCACCTCGCTTCTGGTTAACTGATGTCAGAGCGACTTGGATAGCATCAAGAGCGGAACGTGCTGAATCCTGAGCTCCAGCCTCGGTAGCGCCGATGATGGAGAAGGTGCTCGCAGAAGATCCCGACTGAGCGAGTCCCATTCCGGCAAGTCGAACGTCTACAGAGCCGTAGGTGAGCTGCGAAGTTGAGGCCCCGTCGAAGCCGATCTGGAAGGAGATGTTACTACCTCCATTCAGAAGCTGCAGTCCGTTGAACTTCGTAGTGACGGCGATACGCTCGATTTCGGAAGCGAGTGCTGTGAACTCGTTCTGAAGAGCGGAACGCTGAACGTTATCTACTACTCCGTTCGAGCTCTGCGTTGCGAGCTCCGCCATACGGTTAAGCACGTTCGAGATCTGACCTACAGCTTGGTCAGCGATCGTGATAACGGAGATACCGTCATTCGCGTTTCGCATCGCCACCGTCGCGGTCGATGATCCAGCTTTCAGGTTTTCAGCGATCGCCAAACCTGCTGCGTCATCACTCGCACGGTTAATTCGAAGACCGCTGCTCAATCGTTGATACGACGTGCTCAAACGATTGGATGAGGCCTCCAGGTTACGTTGTGCCGATAAGGCAGGTAGGTTGGTTCTAATATTAATCGCCATTGTTTATTCTCCTTGGCAGGATCATCCACACGAAGTGCGGAATAATCTGTTATTCTCCCTTAGACATTCGATCTCAGTTTTCAAAAACACACCTCGGCAGAGTTTGCCGACGTGTGTGTTCTCCCCCCAACATGAGCAAGACGCTTGCCAACTAGGTCAGCCCGCATCATTCCAAGGAGTAGCCTCCCTGTTTCCTTATGTTTTTTGGGAATCATGTTCCCTTTTAACCTTCAGCGTGAGATCTGAGCCCCCCACGCTAAGCGGCTAAAAAAGCCTCTTACCTCTCACCACACGGGCAACATATTCACGTGTAGAGCGAGGAAGAAATGGTGCGACATTGTCGTAGTGCGCGGGATCTTTGCCCGCTTGCTCGGTTCGGAGCTGGGCAGATGCTACCCGCCCCTCTCCCGCATTGAATGCGGCGACAGCCAGTTGCTCGAGTGATTGCTCGTCAGCGGCAGATTTTGTCATGCGTGAGCCGTGTAGCTGTGTCGGCGTTCTAAAAATATCGTGGAGGTAGCGAAGGTACGATGTGCCGAGCTCAGTATTGAGGTCAGGATCAAATGGGTCATATTCCCGCTCCTCGTCACCCGCACGGGAGAGTAAGGTCTTTCCGGTTGAGTCAAGTAATTGGAATAGCCCCTTGGAATTGTGTCCATCAGTGCTAACTGCTCGGATGTTAAACCCCGACTCGGCGTTAACCACTGACATGGCTAGAGCTGGATCCAAACCGATCTTCTGGCTTGCGAGGGATATCCGGGAAGCGAGCTCCTTTTGGTTAAGCTGCGGGGGCAACTTTTCACCAGCGGGCAAAACTGATTCAAAAGCAGGGAGGGGGGAGACACTCGCCGAAAGGGACGAAGCATCACTAGGAGGCATGGGGGGAGCAAGCGATTGAAGAACCTCTGGCTCTTTGGGCAATAGAGTAGAGAGAGATGACACCTGAGGTTGGAGCTCAGACATCATGCGAATAGGCTCAAGCGTGACTCGACGAGCCTCAACAGGTGTCGGAGTTTTGACACTCGTACCGCTGATTTCCGACGGTGCGGGCTCAACCTGCTCAGGCACAATCGGTACGAGATCCGGCATCATCAGACCGGGATCGTGGAATCGATAGCTCGCTTTGACATCCTCCATGGAGGACTTTGTAGGCTGCGAGAAGGTAGAGTTACTTAGGGGAGGCGATGATTCCGTTGCAGAATCAACAGGTTGGAGCAGCAGATCTCCAAGGCTCTTCTCAAAAGCAGCATCATCAGCCTTGGATTGAGGCTTGAGAGACCCTCTGAGGAGCTGTTCAACTTCCTTGTATGTCGATCCAAAGTTAATACGCATGAGCGGGTATCCTTTCCCTTGCTCATGGGTAATGCAGCCTTTGTGCCAAATCAGAATTCAGGCCCGTCCCATACGTACGGTTTGATGGAGGGGCGGTCGTAGCCCGCCCCTGCCTA
>JALRCK010000259.1 GCA_023262305.1 Deltaproteobacteria bacterium | reverse complement strand
CTCTTGCGCGCGTGGCTCCTTGGCACCGGCAGATACCGGAATCGTATGAGCCCCTACCCGTTCAAGGACAAAGCCAGCGTTGCGAGTAACGGTCTCAACACCTGCGTTTCCAGAGCACGTTGTAACTTCGCACACCTCGATATTCTCAAGCCCAAGAGCGAAGAAGAGCGCGAGCGTATCGTCTACTCCCGGATCGGTATCTATCAGCACCTTCAATTTCATAGTAGCACTCTACTCCTTATCGGCTCTTGAAACTACCTCTCTCATCATCTCGATCGCTCCGATCACCCCAGGAAGAGGCGTGCTTGCACTCACCCTTGAGGCAAGAGAGCTATCCGAACGCTGTCCGACCAAGAAGCTCTCGATTGAGGCGCCCCTGACTGCATCAGCCGCACCATCTCCGATCATCCAGACCTTCTTCACTCCGCCCGCGACCAACATATCCATGGCATCTTGTTTGCCGGATTGAACCGAATCCCCAGCGTGCAGAATAACTACACCATAGGGTCCGCAGTTGACGTTAAAATCACAAGCGATAGCCTCTGTAACACCCGCCCTCTGAAGCGCACCCCGAAGATCCTCCCGCAGAGCCTCAATCAGCCTCGGGTCTGCAAAGCACGAGAGGGACGCCGTTCGCCCTCGACCGAACGCGAACGAGTTAGTAAGAATCGGTTGCTGGGAGTCAAAATCCACCGCATACATCTCTGGCTTCTCCTCATATCCAAGAGCTGTCGCGATCCGGCGAATCTCATTTTTTACCTGGTCGATCATTTCAATACGCTTGAAAGCCACGGATCGACCACTCGCGCTCGCATAGTCACCATTCTCCGCGAGGACCGGCCCATTCATCCCCCACCGTGATGCGAGCTCAGAAAGGGGAGCAAGGGGGCTATCCGAACACAGCCCGACACGGATCCCCGCTGCCTGCACCTCGGTAACGGCATCAATCAGGTCGCGTTCAAGGAGCTCCGGGACTCCCGACTCACCCGGCTGAAGCAGTGTCCCGTTGAGATCAAGAAAGAGACACCTCTCGGGAAGCCGCAAGAGGTGCACCTTATTCTGAACACTGGAGAGAAGGCTCCACTCACCCTTAATCTGTGAAAACTGCTTCTCAGCTTCACGCGCAACATCTACCAATGACTGCTCGCGCGAAAACCCCTGACTCTCAAGGAGCGCTGCAACATCCGAATGCCCATCAGACACCGTCAGGGTAGTGTTGAACTCCTTCTCTATCTCCTGAAAGAGAGCGATATTCAGTTTTAGAACTTTACGCGAAAACTGATCTGCTTCCGTGCTCGGGATGCTCGCCTTTTTGCTCGCGTCAGCGAACGGCAGAAGATACGGCGCTCGACCATAGCTCCCATCTCGTAGCTTCACGACCCCTCCCGTTGCTCCCAAGAGGAAATAGCGGGCTTCTACAAGGTCAAGGGAATCGAGAATATCGCGACCGTCCGTCGGGTCTTGGTGTACGAAACGGCTCGAAGCCACCACCGGAATACCTCGGGTCTCAAGCGCGCTTGATGCCCCAACCTGCGATAACGTCACTATCCGCCCCACCTTGATTCCGGCGTTGGCGAGAGCCACGACCGTTTGCTCAAGGCTCCGGCAGGTGAATGCGTGGTCATCAACCAAACACACGGAGTCAACCTCATTAGCTACCATCTTCTTTTTGAGCTCCACAAGCTGTTGTGACACGCTCATCGACCCCGGCCGCTGAGTCATTTCAAGCCCCTTGCCGTGTGTTGTTTGAAGTCGCGAAAGCTCGAGCGCAAAATCGCACCACGAGCGATCGCCCACGTTGAGACTCACCGTAAACCAACCTTGAGCGTTCTGTTTGAGCTGCTCCTCGAGTCGTTCATTTGGAAGGACCGCGACCGCAAGTCGCTTGTCATCGTTGTGCATCCTATTGATGAGTGAAAAGACTCTGTTCACAAACTTGTTGTAAAGTGGGGTGAGCTTTTCGATGGTGTCTTGATACGTCCCCAGCCCTCGGGTCTCAAGGGAACGGGCGAATGACTCAAGAGCACGGTCGCCATCTAACGCGGAGACAAAAAGAAAGGAGTCTTTCGGAATTTCGATCTCTTTGACCTTCGTCGAGACGGTAGGTGGAGCCTGTTCGACTACTTTTGGCAAGCCCGGCACCGTTGCATCAGCATCGCTGAAGTTCTCAATACCAACTTGCTCTTCTCTCCGATTGATGGTGTGCGCTATAGCCTTCATGCTCTTCCTCCAGGTAAGCAAAACATGGGGGCAAGATACAGAGATGAAGTAGAACCATTACTCTGAGGAAGTTTCAGAGCACGAACGAGTAAGGCACTCCGACGACGAAGGGAGTCATCGCTGACCACCCGCCATCATCTGAATCCTCTCCTGTAACGTGCCCCAAGGGTCCGTGAACAACGGGAGCATAGATCACTCAGAGGTGAGTCGGTTACCCGATATGCTCGCTAGAGAACTCCTTTTGTCGAAGGGATCTCACCATTCGCTTGGGTATCCAGCGCAACGGCGGCGCGCAAAGCGCGTCCAAACGCCTTGAAGACGCCTTCTACGCGGTGGTGCTCATTTCGCCCCGGAGTCAGGAGCTTAATGTGAAGCGCCACCTGAGCGTTTTGGGCGAACGCGTCGAAAAAATCATAGATAATCTCACTCGCCATATCACCAATGGTCGGGCGACTGAGCGGCACATCAAACGCAAACGCATAACGCCCGGCAAGATCAACACTTACAAGGGCAAGCACCTCATCCATCGGAATAATCGCAGTGCCATACCGCTCGATCCCTCGTTTATCTCCGAGAGCCTTTCTAAATGCTTCCCCGAGCACGATCCCCACATCTTCTATCGTGTGGTGGTCATCGATGTGCACATCTCCACGTGCCTCTATCGCGAGATCAAAGGAGCCGTGCTTGGCGAAAAGGTCAAGCAAGTGATTGAACATGTTGATCGGGGTCGTAAGAGACCGTTTTCCAGTCCCATCGAGGTGCACAGCTACTGCGATCTGCGTTTCTCCCGTTTCCCTCACCACTCTCGATCTTCGCTCGTTCACACATCCTCCTTCAACTACTACCTAAACCAGTCCGGCTTTTGCCAACTTTTCAACCACTTCACCCACGTTATATCTATCGAGCACCGTGTATCGCCTATCATCAGCGGCGCGAACCTTTGGAGCTAGGTGTAGAGCTCCCTCGAATCGCTCCCGCGAGACACCAAGCTCCGATAATCGGGTCGGGAATCCATGCTTTTGCAGCGAGACCTGCACCTGTTCCGGGGACACCGGTTCGATTCCTTGCTCTCTAAAGGTCTCAGAAAGATCGCCGCATGACGAATGCAGATGGGTCCCAACAAGGGTCGTAAAGCCGACCTGAATCCCATGCAATTGCGAGCTTCCCATCGCATCCAGCGCGTGAGAAATAGCATGCTCCGAGCCGGAACACGGCATCGAAGAACCGTACGCGTTCATGATCTCAGCGTATCGAAGATTCGCCCGGTAGAGACGTCGAATACCATCGGTCGACTGGATGTTTGTAATCGCGAGCGCGTCGGATGCAACGTGGTATGCCTCCTTGAGTAGTTTGGGCTGGATAGTGGTTCCACGGTCCATCTTTGAGAGGTATGCGTCGCCCACCGCGGTCAAGCTTGAAAGAGAGTCTCCGAGCTCCGATTTGGCACATAGGGGATCCAGCTTAGTGAAGAGGTCCTGATCGATGAATACGGCCTTCGCCAGCGGCGTTTGCTCTGATACACGCTTGCCGTTAACGACAACGCTGGCGTGCCCCGAGAGGATCGCTGCAGTGGGCTTCGTCGGTAACGCTATCCAGGGAAGGTGGCTGTATTTCGCGAACATCTTTGCCTGGTCGATGTTTGTGCCACCGCCAAGTCCCACGATCAGATTTGCATCCTTGAGAACATATGCATCCCTTGAGCACTCTCCGGCTTTCTTTGCGTTCGGTCCATCAATATAGATCAGGCTCGCTCCGAACCATTTCTCCAAATACGCTCCGAAATGGCGGTCTATCACTGAGTCAGTAACGACAGCAATCGAAGCATATCCGTTTAATTGGCAGTATACCGAAGCCCTTCTCCACGCACCCGATGAAATCACCTGAAGCGGAGGAGAAACATACGGTCGTTCTGGAATGACCAGCGCGTCATACGATGGTAACGGTGCTAATCGCGCGGCGGCGACCTGTACTGGATCAGGATTTGTTGCGTTAACTTTCACACGCGGCTCCCTTCGAGTGAGGCGATACGCCCTCGAAGGTAGAGAGAGTTTTAGAAAGCTCTGCTCTGAAGGGACTTCAGTCCCCGTGTCCGGTCAGGATCTCGATGAGGATACAGAAGAGGATCTCCATCGTCGGAGGAGGATTCCGAGATCGAACCGCGATGAAATGACTAATCCTGGCAAATTTGAAAGGTGAGCGACTTTGC
>JALRCK010000258.1 GCA_023262305.1 Deltaproteobacteria bacterium | reverse complement strand
TATGGCGCTCTCAGCCCTTTGGGGCATCCCGGTGGTGTTTGTGATCGAGAACAACCAGTTTGCTATGGGCACTCCGCTAGAGAGAACCGCCCCAACTGATGACCTCTCGATTCGGGCATTAGCGTACCCGATGGCACGCGAGACGGTAGACGGTCACGATATTTATGCAGTCCGTGCTACCATGCACGCTGCGGCAAAGCGAGCTCGTGAGCAGAACCTCCCAACTCTGATCGAGGCGAAGACCTACCGGTATCGCGGTCACTCGATGGCAGATCCTGGAAAGTACCGAACAGCAGCAGATATCGACGAGTGGAAATCGCGCGACCCGATCAAGGTGCTCGGCGACACCATGGATTCCCAAGGGATGAAAGAGCTCCGTATCCGAATCGAGAATGAAATCGAGGAGGAGATTCAGGACGCAGTTCGGTTCGCCGAAGAGTCACCGTTCCCAGCACCAGAAACAGCTTTGGATTACACTTATGTCTAATGCCATGTTAAACGATAGTTCAACTCAATCAGCAGTTCGTGAGATTCAGATTCGTGACGCCCTTCAAGAGGCGATGACGGAGGAGATGGTTCGTGACGAACGCGTATTCCTCGTCGGCGAAGAGGTCGGCAATTACAACGGAGCCTACAAGTGCTCCAAAGGAATGCTCGATCAGTTCGGCCCAAAGCGCGTCATCGACGCCCCAATCGCTGAGACCGGCTTCGCCGGAATCGGAATCGGCGCGGCGATGGCCGGACTTCGACCGATTGTGGAGTTCATGACCTTCAACTTCTCACTCTGCGCTATCGATCAGATCTTAAACACAGCTGCAAAGGCGCGATTGATGTCCGCTGGACAGCTCTCCTGCCCTATCGTGTTCCGAGGCGCTGGAGGCGCGGCGTTCCAGTTGGGCGCTCAACACGCCAACTCCTTCGAGCAGTTTTACGCATACACTCCAGGTCTGATCGTTGTTGCGCCAGCAACACCGTATGACATGAAGGGACTCCTCAAGAGCTCAATCCGAAACGACAACCCAGTGTGCTTCTTTGAGTCTGAGTTGACCTACGGAAAGCGCGGACCGGTTCCGACCGAGGAGTACCTCGTTCCGATCGGCAAAGCCGACATCAAACGAGAGGGAACAGACGTAACTCTCGTGACATGGTCGAAGAATCTCTTCCAAACTTTGGACGCGGCTGAACAGCTTGCTCAAGAGGGTATCTCTGCAGAGGTTGTCGACCTCAGAACCCTTCGACCTCTCGACACTGAGACCCTATTCAACTCAGTAGCCAAGACTCACAGGTGCGTGGTCGTTCAAGAGCAGCACCAAGTAGCGAGCTACGGAGCTTTCTTGGGGCACCTCATTATGAGAGAGATCTTCGACGAGCTCGACGCGCCAGTTGGTTTGGTCTCGACGCTTGAGGCTCCGATGCCGTATTCGAAAGCCCTTGAGGTGGTTCTCCTTCCAAGCGTTGAGAGGATCTGCCAAGAGGTTCGCGCTATCTGCGGATAGGTCGAAACTAAACCGAGTCATAGTGACACTCGAAGGACTCCCATGCCGGTGATCCCTTTTAAAGAGAGAGCCCCACTGGTTAGTCCGAGTGCATTCGTGGCGCCCGACGCTTGGATTATCGGCGATGCAACGATCGGGGACGACGTATCGATCTTTTTTAATGTGGTTCTTCGTGGCGACATCCAAAGTATAACGGTTGGTCGAGGCACGAACCTGCAGGAACATTCCCTCGTCCATACGAGCCATGGCATGGCACCAGCCATAATTGGAGAGGATGTGACGGTGGGGCATCGTGCGATAATTCATGGATGCTCTATCGGCGACCGGTGCCTCATCGGCATGGGCGCGACGATCTTGGACAATGCCGAAGTGGGAGCTGGATGTATCGTCGGCGCTCACACACTCATACCCAAGGGAATGAAGGTCCCTCCAAACAGCTTGGTCATAGGAACGCCGGGCAAGGTTGTACGGGAACTCACGAAGGAAGAATCATCAAGCCTTCTGGAATCCGCCCTTGGATATCAGAAACTAGGACGCGAGTACCGCCTACATTTCGCCAACTTGAGCGCGGGGTAGAGCTAAAACAAACAACTTAAAACCCTTTCAAACTAAAGGGAATCTGATACCACCGGTAGCCACCCCAACCGTTTACTTAGAAACGACATCTCGACATACTTGGGCCAGCTCAGCTCATTCCAGCGAGCGTTTTTTGGAGTGTATCTATGGTTACGTTCCCCCCCTTAACCAGAACGCTTACACTGACGGCAACGTTAGTGGCGTTCATCATCTCAACCCCTGGTGTAACACGTGCAGAGGATTCCGACGTGTCGGCGCTAGGCAAACGACCTACTGTCAATCGTCAGCTTCAATCGATGAGACTCTCTCTGGCGCGCATTCGCCGCACCGTTGATGCGCTCACCGCCAACAATACGACTGTGAGCAATTCAATCTCGGATGTAAAAAACTCCCTTGGTGCCCTCAATCAACGAGTAATCACGGGAACATCCGTGGCTCCAGCGAACCCTAAACCGGCTCAATCCGTAATCGGACAAAACAAGACAAGCCCAGCCTACATGACCTTCGATTTTTATACAGGGTTGGTTGCCGAAGCTATCGTTCAACACAAGAACACGGGAGTTCTTGTGAAGTTTAGAACGGCGGAGAACAGCAAGACGGTTAACGAGTATACGCTCGACTTCTCGTTCGTAGGCCGCAGCAGCGAGCAGAAAGCGGCAGATGCTATGATGATCACCGCATGTCTCGACCACTTCCACCGAGCGGCAGATGCACCAAACGGTGGCACGTTCTTTATCTACCCGAGCGCGGATGACAAGGTAGGGCTCCTCTGCTCTTCCCACACGAATCGGTAGATTTTAGTCTCATAAGACTACCCAAGGGGGTATGGGCTGACGCTCATACCCCTTTTTTAATGCCGAATTCCGGCACCTTACCCATTCTCCTTTTAAAAACTTCAACACGTTAGAGAAACGTATCCGGCTGTTACACTTTCGTTATACATGGGTTCCATAATCCTTCTCGTGTATCGATTACAGGAGGACACAATGTCCAACGGTTACTATGCTCCAACCTCGCGATTCCGATCCCCTTTCAGTTATGGGCTCCCTATGCTCTGGCCGTTTCGAGGGATGCTCGGTTCGGCCCTCTTACTCGCGGGTTTTATCGCCATCGCGAACATGCTTGCGCCTCAACTCGTAGAGCATGCGATCCCGAATTGGAGGTCCCAGTACGGAGTTCTCATCTTTGTCGCGGTTGTACTCGGATTCCTACGCTCGATACTGCGGCTCTTTATGCCGATAGCAGCCCTCGGATTTTGGATCGTAGCTATCTTCGCTCTTTCGCATCTGGGAATGCCGCAAGGGTTTCAATTACCCTCGACACCGGCCTTTATCTCGCGGGCTTCGCAAGCAGCTCCAGTAACCGTATCCCAGCCCAGCACTAAGGCGATTCATGGAACTAAGGCTCTTCCTGACGCGGCATTCTTTCCAGCCTCCTCGCAAGGGGGCTTAGGCTCGCTTTCAAAGCTCCCGGGCGTTTCCACCTTGAAGAGCTGGCTGCGCTAATTTTATCGGTGTGAAAAGAGCTAGGCTGTGAGACTATAGAGAGACTAATAAACCTGCTTGTCTTTCAATGCGCCTTCTTTACCGACAAGCGAGGACTAACCTGTGGGGTTTTATGAAGCTTGTTGCTATCGCGTCTTTCATCACTTCATCCATTCTTGCTGCGGCCATCCTCTCTCCCGCCACATGCCTCGCTCAGCGCGATCCCGAAGCCGCAGCGCGACAAGCAGAGATAGACGCCGATGAGGCTCGATCCAAGATTGAGGACCTTCAAGCAGAGCAGGTCGCCGCGGGGGATGTTCAAAATGAGACCACCGCCGAGATGTCCGCCCGAGACAACCAGATCCAAGAGTATGAGAACTATCAAGGCAAGCCTGAGCAAATCAAGAAGACAGGCGAACGCGTGAAAGCGCGGCGCATGATGGTCAAGGCAGGTAAGGCGGCAAAAGGGGACGGCAAAGAGCAAACTCTTGAGGCCTATGGCAAATACATTTTGCCCGAGATTGCGGCGCTTACCCAGGCCACGAAATAGTCATGTTGATGCGCCGAATTGCGTATCGCAGTTCGATGTTTGTAGTTGCGATCGCTTCGGTGGTTGCCCTTTGGGAGTTTTATAAAATCGTCGGCCCACAAGACGGTGGCAAACTTTTTGGGGTAAGCATTTTGCCGCGAGCAAACAACACGGCGATGCCTCATGTTTGGACGATGCTCAGTCGATATGGTCGACCTGAAGTTCGCGGTAGCGACACGAAAATTTGGTCGGTCGTTTTGTCGGGCACATTGTTCTCGTTGCGACTTTCGCTCGTCGGTTTTTTCATGGGCACAACGATCGGTGTCGGACTTGCGGTGTTGATGTCGCGATACAAC
>JALRCK010000257.1 GCA_023262305.1 Deltaproteobacteria bacterium | reverse complement strand
TGGCGACCGACACGGTCGCCCTCCCGAGGTGCGGGTTCGGGATGTGGGAGGCAAACGCAACCGCCTCAATCCTCCCCTTTTTTACACTTCATGTTGCGACCTCTCCGAGGTAGGGAGTACCCTTAAGGTTACATATGGTCACATCCCCAACTTTGGCTGAGATTGAGGCCGCTAAGGAGCGACTAGCTCCACACCTGCCTGTTACTCCCGTGTCGCACGCGGTATCGATCTCTGAGGCTCTTGGCAAGCACATAACTATCAAGTGGGACAGCAAACTTCGCACTGGATCGTTCAAGGAGCGTGGAGCGCTCAATTTTCTGCTCAGTCTTGAGCCCGCAGTTCGTGAGCGCGGTGTGTGCACCGCAAGCGCAGGGAATCACGCGCTGGGTGTGAGCTACCATTCGCAACGCCTCGGCATTCCGTGTGAGATCGTTGTGCCCAATAATGCACCACTCGTTAAGATCGAACGGTGTAAAAAATTCGGAGCTAAGATCTCGTACCAAAACTCGCTCAGTGAGGCGATGGTGTATGCCCAGAATTTGGCGCGCGAGAGCTCTATCACGTATGTGCCGCCATTTGATCATGAGCGCATCGTGCAGGGGCACGGTGTCGCAGCCCTGGAGGTGTTGCAACAGGTCTCTGACTTTGACTCCATCGTTATCCCAATCGGTGGTGGTGGTTATGCAGCAGGAGTGGCTGCGACCCTCAAGCAGAAACGCCCTGATATCTTCGTGCTTGGGGTCATCTCGGAGTGGGCCCAGCGCATCAGGCAAAATCCGGATATTTACAAACCAGGTTTTGTGCCGATGACGATTGCAGATGGTATAGCTGTAAAACAGATCGGCAGCGTTACTGGTCCGATCTTGGACCGATATGTCGACAAGATAGTTGCGGCGCCAGAGACCTCCATCGCCCATGCGATCATCATGTTGCTTGAGCATGAGCGCGCGGTTGTCGAGGGCGCAGGTGCTGCAGGGCTCGCTGCGGTGATAGACGGACACCTTCCTGATCGCTGCAAGCGACCGGTGGTGTTCGTGTGTGGGAGCAATATCGATATGAATCTCCTCTCACGCCTGATTGAGCAAGACATGGGGGAGCGCGGGCGGTTGCTAAGGGTAAACATCTCCCTGCCGGACCGTCCAGGTATGTTGCACCAGATCACGGGGATAATCGCCGAGCAAGGAGCGAACGTCCTGCAAGTGGCGCACGATCGTTTTTATGCTCGATTGCCGGGATATGTCGATATCACCGTCGTTATGGAGGTCAGGGATCGGTCGCACGGAAATCAGGTCATTAAGCACCTCAACGAGGCCGGATTGCCGACTCAGGCGATCTGACGCGCTGCCAAAAGATGTTTTGATAGGTCGCTGGTCCCCCGCAGGAGCGTAAGCCTCGCGTAAGAATCCTCGTTTTCCTCACTTTCTCCCCCTGCTAGAGTGACCGAAAGTTGTTGTTACCCGAGTGAGAGGCGATCCGCGCATGTCAGTACCCGTTGCTTATTTTTCTATGGAGATCGCTATCGACTCCGCCCTACCGACCTACTCTGGAGGTTTGGGGGTTTTAGCTGGTGATACGATCCGTGGAGCGGCCGATCTCGGAGTTCCGATGGTCGCTGTTACTCTGCTCCATCGAAAGGGATATGTACGTCAGTCGATCAGTGATAGTGGTGAGCAGCTTGAAGCTCCTGAGCAGTGGGAGCCAGAGCAGCTTCTGAGCCGCTGCCAGCCAGTGGTAGACGTTCCATTGCGAGATCGGATCATTCGCGTTCAGGCCTGGAAGCGGGTTGAGGTGGGCGTTACAGGACACTCTGTTCCGATCCTCTTTCTCGACACCGATGTGGTTGAGAACTCTCCCGAGGATAAGCGAATTACTGATTCCCTCTACGGGGGCGATCACGGTCTGCGATTGCTCCAAGAGCTAGTGCTCGGGGTCGGTGGTGCGCGCATGTTGCGGGCGCTCGGTTATCCAGCCAACACGATCCATCACATGAACGAGGGGCACGCGGCTTTTTTACTCCTCGATCGAATTCCGGACGAGGGCACCCCCGACACTGAAGGGGCGCTGCAAGAGTTGCGCCACCGCACCGTTTTTACGACTCATACCCCTGTGCCTGCAGGGCACGATGTTTTCACTGTTGAGCACGTTTCGCATGTACTCACGGATGAGCACCTCAAAAAAGTTGAAGGTGTGTTTCGGGATGGCTACCTGAATATGACTCGCCTGGCACTGGCGTTCTCGGGCACTGTTAATGCGGTTTCCCGCAAGCACATGGATGTCACCAAAGCGATGTTTCCTGAGGCTGATGTCTACGGAATTACCAACGGCGTTCACGCTGTGCGGTGGACCGCTCCCCCTTTTGCAAGGCTCTTTGATAAGTTTCTACCCGGGTGGCGTCAGCGCAGCGAACAGCTGAGGCAGGCGATCTTGATACCGGTTGAGGATATTCAGCAAGCGCACCGTGAGTGTCGAGAGAGTTTTCTGCGAGCGATTGAATCGCAGGTAGGGATGCCATTCGGTGGTGCAGGGATTGTGATCGGTTTTGCGCGTCGAGCGACGGAGTACAAGCGACCGTTAATGATATTTAATGATCTGCCGCGCCTTCAAAGATTGGCGGAGCAGTTTGGTCCTATAAATCTGATCTTCGCTGGCAAAGCGCATCCCCGCGATGAGTGGGGGAAGTCCCTCATTCGAGCGATTCATGAGCTTGGAACAAAAGGGGGAGATCTCGTGCGAGTCGCATTCTTACCCAACTACGAGACGCACCTCGCGGGTCAGATGGTAGCAGGTGTAGACGTCTGGTTGAATACTCCGCGAGCTCCGATGGAGGCGTCTGGCACGAGTGGGATGAAGTGCGCGCTCAACGGGGTTCCGAGTTTGAGTATCGCTGATGGATGGTGGCTTGAGGGCGGTATCCAGGGCGTGACGGGATGGATTGTCAAGAGCCCCCTGAATGAAGGTGGAGTTTCTCCGATGGAGCAGGATCACGCAGATGCTGATGCCCTCTACTCGCAGCTTGAGCACCACGTCTTACCGATGTTCTTCCACAGCCACATGGCGTTCGGGGAGGTAATGCGAAACGCGATAGCCTTGAACGGTTCATTCTTCAACACTCACCGAATGGTGGATCAGTATCGTGTCATGGCGTATGAGCGGTTCGTCGCTTCCTGTGCAAACTGTGAATAGGTCACAGCTGCGGGAGCACGAGGGCGTGCTCACCCTTGAGCAGGGGCGACGGGTCCAGTTCGCTGTCCTCGGGGCGCGTGATTTCGCCAAGGTGATATTTTACAGCCACGGGTTTCCTGCTTGCCGTTTGGAGGCCTCGATAGCCCACGGGGTTGCTCGAGAGCTCGGTCTCACGGTAGTGGCACTCGACCGCCCGGGGTTCGGAGGTTCGGATTGGTATGCACATCGTCGTATCGAGGATTGGGCTGATGATGTGAGGTTTGTGGCTCAACACCTTGGGGTTGCTCGTTACGGGATCCTCGGAGTATCAGGGGGGACCCCAACAGCGGTCGCCGCTGCAGCGTTGTTGCCCGATGAGGTTACGCAACTGGTTGTGGTGAGTGGAGTAGCGCCGATGCATGCCCCGGAGGCGTTGGTTGGGATGCACTGGGTGAACCGTACGCTCCTTAGGCTTGGGCAGCGTTTTGAATGGCTTGGAAGGCTATCCATCGGCGCAATCGCCGCTCTTTGGCGGAGTGTTCCGGGAGCAGCGCAGTTCTGGTTTGCGTCTGTTTTGCCGAAGGCTGACCGTGATGTGGTTCATCGCCCCGAGGTGGGAGTGATCCTCGCTCGGAATATCCAGGAGTCATTACGACCAGGGATTCGAGGGGTAGTAACCGAGTTCCTACTCCTTCTATCAGACTGGCGAGGGCTTCCCCCGCAAGTTGTGGTCCCCACATCGATCTGGCACGGTGACCAAGATACCTATGTCCCGATCTCCATGGCTGAAATTTTGCATAAATCGATTCCTCAGAGCAGATTTCAGCAGGTAAAGGGTGGTGGGCACTTCATGATCGTTGATAGACTCCGGCCTGTACTAGAGCAGTTTGTCTAACCAAAATGAGCACCATACAAGATGTACAACACCTGATCGGTGAGCGCGATCTCCATGCGCTCCGGGATCGGCTTGTCGAGGTCCCCCCCGTTGAAGTTGCCGAGGTGTTCGCTGAGCTCTCCGATGAGGAGAGGGTTCTGATCTTTCGAATCCTGCCGCGTGACAATGCGGCCGAGATCTTCTCACAACTCGATGTAGATCTTCAGAAGAAGGTTTTAAGTGGTTTGGGAGACCGCCAGACGGCGCGCCTTCTTGACGAGATGGCGGCAGATGACCGCACCGCGCTCCTTGAGGAGATCCCAGCCGAGGCAGCCCGGCAGCTTTTAGCTCTTCTCTCCAAAGAGGAAAGGGAGGTAGCGCTCTCCTTGCTGGGATATCCAGAGGGCAGCGTCGGTCGACTCATGTCCCCTGA
>JALRCK010000256.1 GCA_023262305.1 Deltaproteobacteria bacterium | reverse complement strand
TATTCGAGTTAGCTACGGAAAAGCCTCGGAGTTAAAGAGCCTGGTTGAGACGGTTCTGTCCGAGCGTGGTACCGTGGCATATGACGAACGTTCAAACCAGCTCATCGTCAAAGATATTCAATCGGGCATCGATAATGTGACCGAGTTGGTCGCTAAGGTCGACTTACGCACGCCTCAGGTACTGCTTGAGACTCAGATTGTTGAAGCCAGCCGTAATCTCACGAGGGATTTGGGCACGGAGCTCGGCTTCCAGTACATCCAATCTCCAGCAACCGGTAACGGCACGGGGCTCAACTTCCCGTCAGCTATCTCTGTAGGTGGAACGCTCGGTGATGGCATCGCGGCGTCAGCGTTTCCAGCGGCCGTCAGCTCAACAGGTGGCTCCGCTATCGGAATGCTGTTCGATAGCGCTGATGGAACAAGAAGCCTTGAGGTTCGCCTCACTCAGTTAGAGACGGAGGGGCGAATCCGAATCGTGAGTCGACCAGCAGTCGCGACAACCAATAATAAAGCCGCAGAGATCAAGAGCGTTGAGAAGTATCGTGTTCGACTGCCGAGTGGTGGAACGTCCGTAGCAACTGGTCAGGGTTCAACTGCGAATGGTACAGGCGGAGCAGCTACTGAGGTGATTGAAGCAGGAATTGTTTTGAACGTTACACCGCAGGCTTCACCAGACTACTACATCTTGCTTGATATTAAAGCGAAGTCCAGCACATTCGGTAACTCGGATGTCGAGGGAATTCCAAATGAGATCGAGCGAAGTGCAAGCTCGTCAGTGCTTGTATCGAGCGGACAGACGTTCGCGTTAGGCGGCATCTATAAGCTCACGGACAAGGATGATGTCTCGGGAGTACCCTTCCTTAAAGACATTCCGGTTCTGGGCACGTTCTTCCGTCGTTTGCAGACAATTAACGCTGATGAGGAGCTTCTATTCTTCATCACGCCACGAATTGTTGAGGGAAGTTTCGATGACTCCAGCATGAAGGCTGCGTCGTAAGAGGAATGAAGCTTATGAGAAATATTCGCTTGATCATGACCGTTGCTCTCGTCTCCGCTGCTGCTGCGCTTGGGTGCGGAGGCAACGGCGCATCGAATAATGACCAGGGGATATCCGTTTCGTTTCTCGGACTTTTCCAATCGACCACATCTCAAAATAATGGGGGTGGGACAGGTGGTGGACAGAACAACCTGACGGGGTGTGGACAGCTTCCTCAGCCACTAGCAGCTGGATACATCAGCGTTGGGCAGACATTTCTCAATCCTACCAGTACGCCGGAACCAGGAACGCAAGGATTGAGTGTCGATCCCTCAGGAGCGGTATACGCCATTGTTGGTATTCAAAATAACATGTTTGGGCAGGTGTATCGGGCTGATCGGGTGTTGCTTCAGTACTACATTCCAGGCTCAAAGATCCAGCCACCATCTACTAACGTGGCGATCAGTCTCTTGGCGGGACCAGCTGAGTCCGGGCTTGGTGGCACAGCAAGCACTCCGAGCCTGCGGCGACCTAACATAACAAGCCTGCCGCCAACCTTTAGTCAGGTTTGTAATCGAGCGTTTGCTCAAGTTCCAATCATTCCAGCGCCGGTGCGTGAGTGGCTCGTTTTCAACAGCAATCTCTTGCCAGAGGCGCCGTACGACCTTGAAGTAGTTGTCAGCTTGACCGGCTTAGCGTCGGGCGGAAATCGGTACGACACAAATGAGGGGCTCTTCTCAATCAGCGTGATTCCGGAGATCAGTGTTGTTCCCCCAACGCCTTCTGCAGCAGCGTCTTCATCAAGCGCAACGGACTCTCAAACCACAGATGATACTTCTAATTCAACTGACACAGGCACGTTGAGTGTTAAGGAAGAGGGAGATGGTGGCTCGGAGGCTCAAGGTCTTGACGAGCTAGAGAGAGCGTTTGAGGCAGAGTCAGTAGTCGAGGGTCAGTAGGGAGCCTGTGCACGTAATGCTACCGAGGGGAATGAAGATTATGCGAAGCTGGAATATGCGAACTCTCGTTGAAGCCCTTTGTGTGGCGGGAATCGTCGCTTTTGTCGGATGTCAGGGCAACACAGACGGTGGATCAGCTGCGAACCCTGATTTTCGCGATGATGTTTTCACGGGAGATGAATCGAGCACCGGTTCAATTCAAGTTGTGCTCGATAAGTCACAGATATCTGTCGGCGACACAGCAGGTTTCAAGGTGTACGTGAAAGATTCCAGGGGGCTTCCTGTGCCTTTCGTAAGGGTGGTTTGTGACTCTGAGCAGGGCGTTGCCTTGATTGAGCCAACGACTGGATATGAGCTGACAAATGGAGATGGCGTCATGAGTGGCCAGATCGGCTGCGCTGCTCCCGGAAGCTTCCAGATGGTTTGTCGATTGAGCATCGGTGCTAATCGACGACAGTTTGTGTCGGTGGCATGTACTGGAGATATTCCCTCCGGCTTTACTGGGTTCCCAGGCGCGGGAGGCGGTGGACTCGGCGGCGGCACTCAGGTAGGAGACAACGGCGAGGTGCGAATTACGAATGCTGGGTTTGATGATGACGGAACCTTCGACAATTCGAGCGTACCATCAGATGCCTCAGTTGATATCACGCAGACAAGCGATTGCGATGGCGTGGCTACCACATCCGATGTTGAGCCGTTCTACGACACATACGCCGTACTTCAGGTTGAAAACAACTTAGAGGAGCGAGTAACGCTGCTCTACCTTGAGTGTTCAGTCACTGGCGTTGATGGCAGCACAAATACAGCTGATTGCGGAACGATCGGATTAACTCGGTCTTCAGATGTCGTGCTTGAAGCCAACAATGATTCAACGATCATTCAGGTCCCGGTATTCAAGGCATATAATGGTGGAAAATGGGTCGGAAACCCTACAAACGGTACCGGCACGCAAATAACCAGAGCAGGGCTCTATACGGTGTCCTTCAAGCTCTACTATCAAAAAGCATCCGACGAGGGTGATGACATCGACCCGGGAGAGGACCTGCCCTATATCGCGGCGAGCGCAACTGCAGCTTTTGGCAACTACAATCGGTGCCCTGGCAGCTAGGGGAGCTGGAGAGGACGACCGGTTAAGCTAACCTATTGAATTCACGCAGCTTGACGGGGAAAAATTCTCCATGGTCTTGGCTTTCTAGGGGCTTCGTGGCTAGGATACGCCCCCATGGACATCAAGGACATCGAGAACATCATCAAGATACTGAAACAGAACGAAGTAACCGAGTTCGAGCTCGAGCAGGAGGGCACGCGAGTAAAGCTTTCCCGAACTGCCGGGGGGACGTATGTATCCACGGAAGCTCGTTACGAGGTTGTGCCGGCTGTGCATGTAGCCTCTGCAGCTCCCGTTGCTTCAGCTAACGGATCTGCTCCCCAGGAAGACCTGGGTCGTTATGTGAAAGTTGAATCCCCGATCGTTGGGACATTCTATCGCAAGCCCTCACCCGACGCGGACCTCTTCGTGAAAGAGGGTGATACGGTAAGCAAGGGCGATACCCTCTGTATCGTCGAAGCGATGAAACTCATGAATGAGATTGAGGCCCCAACTTCAGGCAAGATTGTGAAGATCTTGGGAGTAGAGGGGAAGGTCATTGAGTTCGGTGAGGTCCTCTTCCTCATCGATCCCGCTGTATAATCACCACGATTCCGGTAGCTATCGATGGGTTCCTTACCATTTCAAAAAGTTCTGATTGCGAACCGCGGAGAGATCGCGCTGCGCATCATCCGGGCGTGCCATGAGCTTGGTATTAAGACGGTTGCAGTTCACTCCAAGGCTGACGAGGATGCGCTCCACGTAAAGCTGGCCACCGAGAGCGTTTGCATCGGACCAGCTCTTGCCAAGGAGAGCTATCTCAACATCGCCTCAATTATGTCAGCGGCTGTCGCAACGCGAGCTGATGCCATCCATCCCGGGTATGGATTTTTGAGCGAGAACGCTGCCTTTGCTGAGATATGCGCGAGCTGCGGTATTACCTTCATTGGTCCAACTGTTCGGAGCATGCGCATCATGGGCGATAAGGCCCGAGCTCGTAGGGTTGCTGACAAGGTGGGAGTTCCAACGATCCCGGGTGACAGTAAGGGGATGCTCGATGCTCATGAAGCCCTCAAGGTTGCTGAGAAGGCGGGGTACCCCATCCTTCTCAAGGCGTGTGCTGGTGGTGGTGGGCGCGGAATGAAGATCGTCAAGAACGCGGACGAGTTTGTTTCCACGTTCCAAACTGCGCAGCGGGAAGTTGAAGCCGCTTTCGGTGATGGGCATCTTCTCGTTGAGAAGTACCTTCCGAAAGTACGGCACATAGAGGTGCAGGTTGCCGGAGATCTCGCCCATAATGCTATTCATCTTGGCATTCGAGACTGCTCAATACAGCGGCGGTATCAGAAAGTAATTGAGGAGTCTCCCTCGATAGGGCTCCCTCCGAGCATGCAAGCTCAGATTCAGGATGCTGCACTTGAGCTGATTAAGTCCGTCAATTACTCCAGCCTTGGAACGGTCGAGTTCTT
>JALRCK010000255.1 GCA_023262305.1 Deltaproteobacteria bacterium | reverse complement strand
AGTTATTAGTCACTTCCCAATCCATGAATCGAATCACTCCGAAATGGCCGACACTTTGGAGGAATATTGGGTGAAACCGTCTGCGCGCATAGTTTGTCTCAAACGGCTCACACGCCGATTGCCCACAATCCGAATCGGTCGCACACCATCGCGTGGCATCGTGAGTACAGCTTCCTCCTGGAAGAATGACGCGAATATTCCTGATATAATTGGCGGGATTGGTCTTGGTGATGTCGAGACGCAACCCTCCGAAACCAGTAGATCCGTTCGTTTGTGAAGCGTCAACATCGAGGACATCTCGGCCCGGTCGAGAGAGTGCGTTATTCTTTCGCCCACTCCCTTCGTACGCGATTGTCCCCTCGCCGTCATAGAGAACGATGTACGTTCCGGAAGGATAGGAGTTAGCTGGCAGCGTCATAACGACCGCACGTGCAATCTGATTCGGCTGAAGAGATCTCACCCATCCATTCGCATCGAGATCAAAAGGACGCCCATCGTCCCACTGCCACGTGGCGGAATTGCCGGAGATCCAGCTTCGCGCGCCCCGGAAAGCGTCAACAAAAGCCCAGCCCGTTGTCCAGTCCGTGATTGCGCTCAGGTTTGTTCCCCATCGCGAACTCGCAGGCATCGGAGCTGCAGGAGGGGTGTGCGGTGTTGGTGTTGCAGTCGGAGTAGGTGTGAAAGTTGGCGTTGGTGTCCACGTGGGTTTGGGCGTAAGGGTCGGTGTCGGGGTAGGCTGTGGCAGTTGTGGAGTTGTTGACGAATCAGGAGAGCCACCGTCCTTCAAGGGCAACGGCGTGTGAGGGAGCATTGAGGGGGCATCGGGGTCTACTATCGTAATCGTACCGCGAGAGACCCGCACATATTTGCTTATGGGATCACTTGGGGAGAATCCAACGAATATCCCGTACAGGATCAAGGTGTAGGTGATCGTTTGCGTCGCGAGAGCCTTTTTGATGATAGGGCTCTTTACCTGCAGCAATAGCTCAAGGAGCTTAAGGGGCACACCCATACATCAACCTTTTTAAAAAAACCGGACGAACCTGTACTCTCTTGTTGTTATGACCTCTCCCAGCGCGCTGTTGCCTACAAAACCGCTTTCACGGTGGCTATTTCTTGCGCAACCGATTCATGTACGACCAGATCCACCCTACCCAGCGCTCCTGACGTGTCACCTCGGGTACGAGCTGTCTGTTTTAGGCTCTTTTTGGATACATTTTGCTCTGTTCGCCCACTGATCTGGATATGAGCGACGCTACTGACATCCAGTGAGCAGTCGATACGAACTCTCCATCCGTTCCAAAGTGGCGGAGTTTGTCGCCATCACGAATCGTCTGTCTCAACCAGTCATGAATGAAGCGCTCCGTCACCGAAAAGCACAAAGATCGAAAATAGCCGCTTCAGTACTGGGTATACTTTGGGGGAGCTGCGGAAACTCAGGCGTCCACGCCTCAATATAGGTTTTTATTATGGCTCCGTTTCGATACCCCCTCATGATCTTCGGCATGGCTACAGCGTTATCGTATTCGATAGCATCAAGCGTGGCCCAGAATGTGCAGGTGCAAAGCCCCGAACATCTCAGCACCGTGACGCCCGACACTACGACTATAGAATCTGGTCCTACACCAACTCCAACCTCCGCGCCGACCCTTACTCTGACTAATACTCCCGAACCCTCTCAGCGTGTGTGCGCGCCCGGATGCACTCCAGAACATGTGCCCGCCGGATGGCATCCATCCTGCTACACTGGCAGTTGCGATGAAAATAATCACTGCGTAGCTGTTCCCTCAAATTCAACAGTAATCTCCTACGACACAACGTCGTTGTGTACGACTAAACCGATCGTCTGCGAAAACGGAGTCCCTGTGGTGAGCCCGATCACTTCAACGTGGCAAAATCACCCTTCGTCGGAGGCATGCTCTGTTTTGAGTAATGGCGGAGTGATCCGAACTGGCGCATGTGAACCTACACCTCACTGTGATGGAGCCGGACTATGCGTACAAGATGCCCCGCTCGATGGGTGTTGTGGAAACAAAAAACGAGACGGCAACGAGGAGTGTGACGGCGATGACCTGCCGGCCAATGCACCTCAAGGCGCGCAGTGTTTGCCATCCTGTAAACTATCGACTCCGGAACAGCCTTTATGCAGCTACTACACGGTAAGCATGAAGTCGCTGAAAGTCTCAAACTCCAACTCTGAGCTGGGTCTGTCAACCTCGGGCGATGCTTCAAAAAGCTCCTGCCTTATGCAAGCCGTTCACAACTCCATGAACTGGTGGGGAGACTACGTCGCTCGCCCAGACGGAAACAAGGAGTGGAACGTGAATACAAACACTCTTCTTTCTGACGGCAAATCGGTCGTCCTGAAGGGCGGAGCAGAGTACAAGTGGAGCGATGACAAGGTCGTCAACGGTCTCTGGAATGAGTTTCTTACAAACTCAGGGCTGAAGATTCTTGACGATGAACTTGCCAAGGGAGCAAAGAAGCGCAAGGCAGATCTCTCGCTCTCGGCTGCCCAACGAAAGGAGCAATACCTCTACACTCGTGAGAGGATAATCTCTTGCAATCGATGGGCTATCGAGGACCCACAAGACCCCGCATCCAGCCGAGGAAAGCTCGGTGGAGGTACCGGCACAAACGGCGAGGATGCATGCCTCGATGGGTGGTTTGCGGTCGACCAGAACTGCCGGCTTGTAGAGAAATCTCTCCTCGCTAACCAAAAGAACTGCGGCTCACTCGATATCACTTACTTCGTCAGCACCCCAATTTCACTGATTTTCAATCCAGCTGCCGATCCGATGTCCCACTATACGCTATCAACGTTTCCCCTTGAGCCGTCGCTCTCAAAACGGTACTGGGAGTGGCGTGGATCGAGCGACGCACCTATCCTTGTTTACGATCCTCAGCATACGGGGGAGATCCGCTCAGCCCATCAGGTGTTTGGACAGTGGGCATTTGGCGGAAAGCGTGTCGCTTCGCTGACCTCACACACAGCGCACCCGTGGAAGCACGGGTTTGAGGCCCTGGGAGAGCTCGACTCCAATGGGGATGGACGCATCGCTGGCGCAGAACTGAATCCCCTCGGACTCTGGTTTGATGCAAATCGCGACGGGATATCACAAGCAGGAGAGGTCAAAGAGATCTCATCGACGGGAGTCGTCGCCCTGTTCTATAAGGCCACGACAACCAACCCTGCGAGTGGCGACGTTGTGATCGAGCGGGGATACCTCCGAAATGTCGCAGGAAAAGAAACGGCTGGACAGGCGATTGATTGGCGCTCCCGAGGACATCAAAATGCCGGAGAACTGGTAGCCGGTGACCTCCTGCGCGCCAAAGATCCGCTCAGCGAAGTGAAGGCCTCCTTCGCTCAAGAGAAGCTCCCCTCCTCCATAGGCTCCTTCGCCGGCTTACGGGGTCATCGAGCACTGGTTGGCGCATGGTCTGTCACCATCGAGCCCTCAAGCGTTGACGAACTCCAAGACTCTTTTGGCGATGGACTCCTTGTGTTCGAGGGGGGCGATAACAATACCGTGGATGGATACTCCATGATGACGTTTGGCGTTACAGGGGCAGAGCCTCTTCACGAAGCGGTTCGCTTCTCAAGACTTCAGGGCACTCTTCGATTCCGCAAAGATGAGACGACTGACCTCACCTTCGCAAGCACAAGCGGAGACGACCGCCTGTCAACATCCGCTTCGATCGCGACAGATATGACCACTATGACCGGCACGACGACAGTTTCAAAATCGTCAGGAAAGAGCTTCACCTACAAGTGGAGAGCGCAACGAGTAGCTGTTCCTCCCGAACGATAACTTCGTCACCGATCCAAGATCGATATATCTGAGGCATACACTCTCGCGGACGAGTTTATAGGGCACAAACTATGACCGAATGGTGTATCAGAGGGCTGCCAGGAAACTTGAACACATTGAGAGGTGATGGTACTTCTATGTGCCTACGGGGGATGTGTTTGAGTGAGCCACGGAAGCCCACCTGGATAATCGAGACGTGGTTCTTCAACTACAACCTCTACCGCTCCGTTTAATTCAACTCGAGCCTGAGAATGAATCGCGACCTCCCCATCCACAGACACAACAGTCCAGAGGACAAAGGCTCGGACAACCTCTCCCTCTCAGGCGCCCCCAAAACCGAAAAGGAGATCAACGACGCACTTGTATCGATTCGCTACAGCCTGATTCGAATCGATGATCGGGACACCGTGCATGCCCTCCTGGTGGTCGCCCAACATCCCAAACTACCTGAGCACGCGCGGGTGTTCGATCTTTCCCATCTCGTCCCTGAGGCGAATCGACAGATTCCGCAAACTCTCAACCGAGTGATTGAGCCCGGCCTTGCGATGGAGGAGCGCCTGACGGCACTTTCAACTATTGTGAATCACTTTGAGGCCGATCGAGTCGTACCACCGATCTCTGAGCGAGGACCGACAGAGTCTCATGATGACGCCATACGGGATGAGCTAGAGCCCGCCCTCTCTTTTCACACACGC
>JALRCK010000254.1 GCA_023262305.1 Deltaproteobacteria bacterium | reverse complement strand
GGCGGGACGAACGGGGGCTGCCTTTGCCGCACAGCTTGGCACGATGCAGGTTAACGAGGAGATCGATGCGCTCAAGACCTTAGGTGTCTCACCGATGCAGTACCTGGTGGTGCCGCGAGTTGTGGCCCTGATAGTCATGATGCCGTTGTTGTGCCTGTATGCAGATATGCTCGGAATTCTAGGAGGTGCGGTCGTCTCGGCGCTCACAATGGATATCTCCTTCATTCAGTTCTTTCAGCAAGCTGCAACTGCTGTTCACCTCTCGGATCTGTGGCTGGGTGTTTCTAAGAGCTGTGTTTTTGGCGTGCTCATCGCAATAGCCGGGTGTCTAAGTGGTATTCGGTGCGGACGGAGCGCATCAGCTGTCGGCATCGCGGTAACCTCAGCCGTGGTATCGGGGATTGTGGCGATCGTGTTATCCGACGCGGTATTCGCTGTGATTACGGAGGTGCTCGGCGTCTAGGTGTATGAGCGATTCAACCTCTCACATTGTAGTCGATAATCTCACCATGAAGTATGGAGATTTCCTGATCCAAAAGGACCTCTCCTTCACGGTTCGGCGCGGCGATGTGTTCGTCATTATGGGTGGGAGTGGCTGCGGTAAGAGCACGCTCCTCAAGCACCTTGTGGGGTTGGTATCTCCCGCCTGTGGGCGTGTTCTGTACGATGGAACGAGTTTCTGGGACTCCTCTCTTGCAGAGAGGGACGTTCTTTTGCGCAGGGTCGGGATTCTCTACCAGAAGGGGGCACTGTGGACCTCCATGACCTTAGCCGAGAACGTGGCGATGCCTCTGCAACAATACACCCAGTATTCGGCGACGCAGATTAAGGAGATCGCTCGCTACAAGCTCGCCCTTGTGGGTTTGGCAGGCTTTGAGGATTACTATCCCTCTGAGATAAGCGGCGGCATGCAGAAGCGGGCTGGTCTCGCGCGCGCAATCGCTCTAGACCCGGATGTTCTCTTCTTCGACGAGCCCTCTGCTGGGCTCGACCCCATTAGCTCAAAGCTCCTTGATGATCTAATCATCGAGCTCAATCGGGGGCTGGGTGCTACGATCGTAGTGGTTACCCATGAATTGCCGAGTATCTTTGCGATAGGCACAAATTCAGTATTTTTGGATGCCGATTCTAAGACTATGATCGCGTCGGGCGACCCTAAGGAGCTCTTGCGGACGTCCAAGGACCCTCGGGTGATAAAATTCCTGACCCGAGGGGAGCGAGAAGTATAGAGGTGTATGAGTAGGGAACCCCGATACGCGTGGATAGGATCTTTTGTCGTTGGAGCGGTGTGCTTAACCGTCGCGGCAGTGCTCTTTTTTGGAAGAGGGAAGTTCTTCGAGCGGACGGCGACCTACATCTCGTTTTTCAGCGGCTCAGTGAAGGGGTTGCAAGTCGGTGCCCCAGTGAGTTTCCGTGGCGCTCGGGTAGGAACCGTGAAAGATGTCTCAATCGTTTACCAGCCGGAAAAAGATGATCTCATTATCCCCGTTCTTCTGGAGCTCGATGCCGATTCCGTGCGTGGGTTAAACACCATGGGGGGAAAAAAGGGGGAGAGCGGAGAGGATAAGCTGATCAGTCGCCTTGTTGAGAAGGGGCTGCGTGCGCGTCTCGGTCTTGACAGCATCGTTACCGGGCAGCTCTTTGTGCAACTCGATTTTTATCCGAATGTTCCGATTAAGCTGATGGCTGATGCAGACGACGATTACGAGGAGATCCCAACGGCGCCATCGCCGCTTGAGAAGCTCCAGCAAACTCTTGAGGATGTGCCATTTGACCAGTTAGCCAAGAAGACGGTCGCTGCCATAGAGAAGCTCGACGATCTCCTCTCCAGCTCTGACCTGCAAGTTGCGGTGGCTAATCTCGATGATCTTCTCAAAGAGCTCCGCACAGTCGTTGCAAATATCGATGGTCGGACTGATGGTTTGTCGAAGGAGCTGCGCGTGGTATCGAGCGAATTGACCAGAACGCTAGAGTCGGTTCGAGCTACGATCGGTCAGGGAAGCCCCATCGCCGACAAGACCGGGAGTGCGCTTGATGAAGTGGCGAGCTCGGCTCGGGCGATGCGTCGATTGGCAGACTATCTTGAGCAACACCCAGAGACTCTCTTACGGGGTAAACAATGAGGTTTGGAATGACACGAACTCTTAGCTTGGCTTTGGTCGTTTGCATGGTGGGTGTGACGGGTTGTTTTCGCTCGCCCAGTCCGCACTTTTACTCGCTCGTGTCCCAAGAGCGAATTCCGAGCGCCGATCAGCTCGCCCAGAATGGCGTGAGCGTAGAAGTTGTGCCCCTTATCTTCCCGCAGTACCTCAACGATCCGAGGCTCGTTGTTCGCTCAGGTGACCATGAGGTACTCAAAGAGGAGTACGATCGGTGGGCTGAGGATCTCGATGTCAATTTTCGGCGCGTGTTGTTGAGTGACCTTTCTCGGAATCTTAAGAGTGGTAACGTATTCTCTTCAGACGTGTACTCGCAACGGCGGGGTGCTCACGTTGTTCAGGTAGAGGTCCTGCAATTCGATGTGTCTGAACAGGGCAGGGCGGTGCTGAAGTCTCGATGGGCTACGGCACCAAACCGTGAGGCTCTCGCCTCTGCGCCTCTCATGATCTCTGAATTTGAGGGACAGGCTGCCAACAGCTCAAGTGAGGCGAGGGTTTCCGCTTTGAGCAATCTCATAGATACGCTCTCGAAGGTCGTGGCGCAGGGGATCCAATCGCGAGGATAATGTGAACACTTCAGATCTTCCGATCTCGCCATCGTGGACTACGGATGCAGTTCCGAAGGTTATTCATCAGACAGCTCCTGCTGATATCAAGCGGTGGCACCCTCTGTGGGCACTGTGTCAACAAACGTGGAAAGAGAAATTCCCGGGTTACGAGTACAAGCTCTGGAGTGACGAGGATATCGACGCCTTCATGCGAACTCGATTTCCCTCCTTCTATCCAAGCTTTGTGGGCTTCCGCTACCAGATCCATCGAGTAGACGCTTTCCGCTATTTCCTCTTGTATGAGCTCGGCGGGATATACGTGGACATGGACTATGAGTGTGTGAAGCCGTTCGGAGACCTTTTGCCCCCGGGGAAGGTGAGTATCGCTGAAAACATGCACTGGCCGGAGAGGTTTCAAAACGCACTCATGGCATCCCCTTCGCGTCATCCATTTTGGCTGCATGTCTTTGAGGTATTGAAAAAGAACTATACGATGCAGATGGACCCGTCGTATTTCCGAAGCGTGCTCAATACCGCTGGTCCTGGAATGCTTGAGGCGGCATGGCAGAGCGCTCCTGAGGAGTACCTGCATGCATTACCGAAGCACCAGTTTTCGTACTTTGATAAGGAGCTGAGCGCGTTGCTTGCTCAACGATTGACTCTTGAGCCCATCACTGATCCTTCGGTTTATGCAGCCCACCACTGCACGGTCGTATGGGCACCGAAAAAAGATGAATTTCCGAGGTGAGTGGGAGGAGCGTGAGCGTACGAAACTTGCGCCTTGCTCAGCTGACGTGTTGTGCCAAAATCTACGAGTTCATGTAGTGGTCAAGTGCCTTATTCCTCTCGAGACCGTTCTTCCGATCCCGAAAAACAGTCGACCACAAAGCACACTAAGGACTGAAGCGGGGAGTAGGGGCGTGCCAGTGAATGCCGTGCCTACATTGCGTCCTTTGTAGTCCAAAAGACGAGTGCGTGGCACCTAATGATATCAGCATAGTGCCAGGATAGCCTGTTTTGACTAGCATTGCCGGAATCAGTACGATCGACAGGTGGTGTGATATCGGTGTCATGCCCCTCTTCTTGGAAGGCTATGTTCTCTCGGTCCCGCCATTTACTCTCTCCCGATGGGCAGGGAGGCGCTCCCTCAGTAGATCACACGCGCGACTCGTACGTTGCACTTGTGCGGGTGTTGCACGATCCCCCCGCTTCAGCACCCTTCAACGTAGCTGTTGCGATCTGCGCGAGTAATTTTGCCAACAACCTTATCCCTGCGCTTTACCGGCGAGCTACGACTCTTGATGTGGCGATGAGGTATTTGGAGCTGAAGAATCCGCACACCGGTGTAAACGTATTCCTTGAGACCATGCATCTTCCACCTCTCGTCGGTCGGGTAGCCGACGTCGTGCAGGATAGAGTCGCCAAAGGTGGCGCCGTTTCGGATTATGTGCTTGCATCGCTGGGGAGCTTCGTCGTGCGTCCTCACGACATCGGTAGCGAGGTGAGCGTTGCCGCCTACAAGGCTTTTATGGCCGGTTTGACCCGATGCTATGTCGTCTCCTCGCCCGACCAACTCTTTCAACCAGAGCCGCCCGATCCCCTGGTTTGGCTATCCTTGCTCGGCGCGGAGCTTCGGCGGGGTGCAGCACGGAACCCACAAGAGATCGCTGATGTCGTAACACGAATAGCCGATGTTCCCGTGAATCCCCTTCTCTCAGCGGAGGTCGATGCTATTTTGGCGCAGTTCTCAAAAGACGCCAGCGTCCCGCAAATCGTGCGCGAGGCTGCTCTGCACGGGCTCGC
>JALRCK010000253.1 GCA_023262305.1 Deltaproteobacteria bacterium | reverse complement strand
AAGAGCCATCGTTGCAACGCAAAAGACCGCGCACTCAGGTCGCACAAAAACAGCAGAGATGCCGAACGGCACTCCCCACCACGCCTCTTTGAGCACACCCAAAAACCCCAGCCCTGCGAAGAGGAGGGCACACGGGGTCTCCATAAGACCGATGCTCGATGAAGCGGCGGTGAAAAAAACAACAAGTCCTGCCGCTAACAACTCAAGACGCTTTGGCGACTCTACAACGCGGGCGTATACCTCACTCCACACCAACGCAAGAGCAACGAGGAACACTGCATTGAGGATCCCCACAAGGATCGGCTGTAGCTCTCTGAAGGCTGCAGTTGGACTTGTCAGCACCACCCAGAGTGGTGACGTTGAAGCCATGACCGGTTCGCCCCTGTTAAAGTAGGGCTCACCAAAAAACCACAAATTGCGCGCTACCCGCATGTGGATGTACGCGTCATCGTCTGCATACTCAATGAGGCGCAGGTGCAGAAGAAGCGATAGCGCGAAAAGGACGAGCGCAAAAAGCGCAATTCTCAAGCGTTCTGTGTTTGACGGGGAGTTCACCCGTAAAATGTAGCGAGGGATGGGGTTGTGAGACCAGGGGATATTTCTGACCGCATGATCAAATGTTAAGTCGATCCTAGAAGTGACTCGCGTGCGGGGTGCTGGCTCTCAAGCACCAGCACCGAGACTTAAGTGCTCTTGGCACCGATCCTCGCCCCCCGATTCGTAACCTCTCATCATGTCCGGCCCGTCGGGAGACGGGCCCTCCGGTTCGCGCTACTCTGTCTCCGGAGGACCCTTGTCCTCAAGGGCCGGCGCGGCGACTGAAGCGATGTTGGCACCGTTCTCTCCGACTCAACCCAATCACACGTCGTAGATGAACGTTATCTCTGCTTTAACTTCAGGATGGAGGGACTTGTGCACAGGGCATGCGTTTCCGGCTCGCTCAAGCTTTTGGCGCTCCTGCTCACCCAGAGCCTTGGGCATATGCACCTCAAGCGGGATATTTCCGATCCGGCGCGGCTCACTCTGCATGTGCTTCTCTACCCGCATGTGCATCCCGTCCACGGAGATGCCGGATCGTTCAGCCACAATTGCGATCGTTGTCATGACACACGAACCGTAGGCGGCAGCAACGAGGTCAGTTGGAGAAAAGCTCTTTCCCTCCCCACCGTTATCTTTTGGCGCTTCCGTGATGAGAACCTCGCCCGATGGCTCATGAACGAGTTGAACTTTCTTCGAGCCAACGTACTTTCCTGTAATACCAACCGACATGGAGTCTCCTAGTCCCCCCAACCATTTGCCTCAAGCCCCTTGAAGGTTCCTTGAGGTAATTTTGGCTCTTCAAACTCGTCCTCATCAATCTTTCCGTCCTTCAGTAGACCGTATCGCCACTGATAGTACGCACCCTGCACTGAGAGGTAGTAATCGACGGAGCTCTCTTTCGCTGTTTCAATCGCTTGCAAAAGTCCGGCACGCGTTTGAACGGTACGGATGCCGAGCGCTCCGACCGCTATCGCAACTTTTGCGCCATCGTTGATAGAGCTGTATCCGACCCAACCGATAGGATTAAGAAATCCGTCAACGATCTCTCCGATACCGTCTCGCACGTTCATGGGTCCAAAGAGAGGCACGACCAGGTAGGGACCTGCAGGGACACCGTGGTAAGCAAGTGCTATTCCGAAGTCCTCATCATGGTATGGGTAGCCCCAATCGGTTGCAAAATCCATGAAACCGAGAACTCCGATGGTAGTGTTGATCAGGAAGCGCGCCGTGTGGTCCCACGCCTGGGTGAACTTTCCTTGAATTAAGTCGCTGACCAAGTAATTTGGATACTCAAGGTTTTGGAAGAAATTTCCAACCCCGATGTACACAGGCTCAGGCGCATTCTCTCGATACGCGCGAGCAACTGGCTCAAGGATGTGCACATCGAGATAGTCATTGAAGTCAAAGATGCCCCGGTTCATCGGCTCCCACGGATCATAGGGCTCTTCAGGACCAGCGAATGCAGGGGAAGAACCAACCAAGCCCTGCAGAAAAAGAACGCTCAAGACGGAGAGGACAAATTTGTTCATCGGAATGCGTGCCTTGGGATTACGAGCGCGCGCCGCGTGCCATGTAAGCTTTAAGCCCCTCGGCTAACACCCGGATCGCCTTACGAGTATCCAACTCCTTGAGCACGAACGCAATTCTAATCGTGCTCTGTCCAGACTCCCTGTGCATATAGAACCCAGCCGCTGGCGCCACAAACGTGGTTGCACCCTCAAAAGAGAAGTCAGTGAGCATAAATTGAGCAAAATCCTCCGCATCAGGGATCGGCAGCTTGGCGAGCAGATAAAATCCACCCTCTGGAGAGCTAACGATAACTCCAGGAATCTCTCGGAGAGCTTCCACAGCAACATCGCGTCGCCGACGGTACTCCTCGTGAGCCTGGGCGATATAATCAGGACCAATGGTCGAAATCATATGAGCGGCGGCATGCTGCTCAATCGTGGGAGCTGCAAGACGCGCCTGGGCGATGTGAAATGCGGCTCGGCGCACCTCCTCGTTCCAGGTGATCATGCACCCGATCCGCGCTCCGCACAGGCTGTAACGCTTCGACAAGCTGTCAACAACCACAACTCTCGGATCTTTGCCCGCGAGCTGAAAGATCGTTCGCGGAGTGCGTCCGTCATACACGAACTCACGATACGTCTCATCAACAATGAAGTAGAGATCCCTCTCTCGGCAAACATCGAGAAGCATCTGAAGCTCTTTGTCAGTGCTCACCGTGCCAGTCGGATTATTTGGATTACATACAAGAATCGCCCGCGTGTAGGGCGAAATAAAACGCTCGATCTCGGCGCGAGAGGGGATGGAGAAATTTTGCTCGATCGAGCATGGCAGCGGAACCAATCGCACCCCTGATATCGCAGAAAAGCCGATGTAGTTAGCGTATGTCGGATCAAATATCAGGATCTCATCTCCTGGATCGCAACACACCATAAAGGTGAAGATGAGCGCCTCACTTGCCCCCATCGTCACCAACATCTGCGGCTCTCCTACCCCGATGTTATAGTCCCTGTTGAGCGAGTCACACCACGCGTCAACGAGGCTCTTGTTCCCTTGTGAGGTTTCATAGGCAACAACGGCCTCACGGTAACTCGCCACGCCCTCTAGGAACTCGGCCGGAGAATGCAAATCGGGCTGTCCGATGTTGAGCCGATAGACCTTGGTACCCCGATCCTCTGCCTGCTGAGCGAGACCGGCCAACCGACGAATGGGAGACGCAGGGGTTTTTTGGGCACGAGATGAGAGAGGGGGTAAAGACATGGCCTGGGCAAACGATTAGTCGATTGCTTCTACCATATTTCACTCCAGGAGACTTGGGAACCCTTTCCCTAGGCCTTTACATCCACCTTTTGCGCTTGAAGAGCATCATCAGGGCGGCCGAAATCGAGAGCATCGCAACCCACACCGCGGGATATCCCCAGCGCCATTCAAGCTCCGGCATATAATGGAAATTCATCCCGTATATGCCGACAATAAAGGTCAGGGGAATAAAGATGCTAGACATCACGGTAAGGACCTTCATGACCTCGTTCAGTCTATTGCTGACACTCGACAGGTAGATGTCCAAAGTTCCGGTGATTATATCCCGCATCGTCTCCACTGAGTCGATCACATGCACTGTGTGATCGTAGAGGTCTCTCAAGAAGATCTTCACACCACTCGATGCGAAGGAGACCTCATCACGAGCCATCGCGTTGACGACCTCACGCATCGGCCAAATGCTGCGGCGAAGTGCTATCAACTCACGCTTCATGTTATGAATCGCTCGAAGGGTGCTGATCGTCGGTCGAACAACCACCTCATCCTCTAATTTCTCCAACCGCTCACCCACCTCCTCTAGGACATGGAAGTAGTAATCCACGATGGCATCAACGAGTGCATACACGAGATAGTCTGAACCATGGGATCGAATACGTCCCTTACCCGACTCTATGCGCTGCCGAATCGGAGCGAAGAGATCTCCCGGATCTTGGAGGAAAAGGAGCACATACCCCTCTCCATACACCATGCTGATATGCTCTGTGTGTATCCTCGATGCCTTGCCATCGTACGTAATCATCTTGGCAGCGAGAAAGTTATATCCATCGAACCCTTCAAGCTTTGGGCGCTGCGTCGTATTTCCGATATCCTCAACAACGAGTGGATGAAGTCCAAAATTCTCCCCGAGCGTCTTGAGAATTTCGACATTATGAACTCCATCCACCGTATACCAGACAACACCAGCTTGACCGGGCTCAGGCCGACATTCCGATGGGGTGATGACAGTGGGAGCCTCAGCTCCTTGCGCTGAATAGCGAATTCGCGTGATCGACACTGGAGCAGTTTTCTCGCTCCCTACATAGACGACACTACCGGGAGATGATCCGGCGGGCTTCCTCTTGCGCTTGGAGATCTGGTTCATACTAGAGATTCATGGCGAGTGCTAACCCACCGAAGATGCCATACTGCTGGCCTCAAGAGTATCC
>JALRCK010000252.1:280-4516 GCA_023262305.1 Deltaproteobacteria bacterium | reverse complement strand
GGTCAACACACTGATACGTTCGTTTATTGGATTTTCTAGAGGGGAAAAGTATGGTGGCAAAAAACTTTTCTGGCTCATCGACGGAATGAGTAGGTGCTGTCTGTCAGATTGGGACGTGAACGTGCACCTGCTCGTGAACGTACCCCAAAAAATGACCTCACTCTCCCGCATGATAGCTTAGAAACAAACCCAGCACCTACGGTTTTGCCAACCTCGTATTCGTCAGGGGACGATTCAGGTACATGGATACACGGTTCAAGAGTGGCACCGGACTCCCGCTCGGGTACGTTCACGTGCAAACCGTCTTTTCATGGCTAAAACCAGCAATGTGGGGCCTCACACTTACCATAAGTACCCACTACATCCGCCGAAAACCCACTTCTCTATGACTGAGAAACGATGAGGGGACGGGCGCAGCGCTGAATACGTGTCCACCTCTGCCCTCCGCCTTACCTAACCAAAGAAGGTCCGCGAAGAACTCAAAATAAAAACCGAACGCGCGTCCAGAGCTGAAGGCGCGCGTTCGGTTTACAATACAGTCAAGCCAAAAGCCGGTTTTTACCGGCTTTGTTCTTATCGAAGCAGGGTAAGAGCGAGCTGTGGCTGTTGGTTAGCCTGAGCAAGCACCGCTGCACCAGTTTGTTGCAGAATGTTCAACCGAGTAAGCTCGGCTGCCTCGGTCGCGACGTCTACGTCACGAATTCGGCTTTCTGCGGATGCCAGGTTCTCTCGAGCCACTTGAAGGTTCGATACCGCGGAGAGAAGTCTGGACTCTGCAGATCCCAAGCTACCTCGAAGCACGTTCATCGATTGAAGAGCACCGTTGATGCCGTCAATCGCGAAGCGCGCCGAACTCTGTCCATCCTCAATCGTAGTGCCAGTCAGCGAGTACGAGAAGAACGAGTTGCCTGAGGCGGCTAGTCCCAATCCCGCCAGGGTTGCTGTCGGCTGAGTCAGAACGAGTTGAGAGGTAGACTTTGAGTCGAATCCTACCTGCAGGATGATCTGATTTCCGCCCGAAAGCAGCGCCACACCGTTAAACACGGTAGTGGTGGCGATACGCTCGATCTCGGATCCGAGAGCCGTGAACTCACCTTGCATAGCTGCGCGCTGTTCGTTTGTATACGATCCGCTCGCTGCCTGTTGAGCAAGCTCAGCTAGGCGCTGAAGGAATCCTGATACCTGGTCAAGCGCACCGTCCGCGATCGACACAGTCGAGATACCGTCCTGCGCGTTTCGGATAGCTACGCCGGCGATTCTCTGACCGTTCTTAAGAGAGTCTGCGATAGCGAGACCTGCTGCGTCGTCGGACGCGCGGTTAATTCGCTTACCGGAGCTCAACTTACTGTATGTATTGGAAAGGTTATCAGAAGTTAAGTTAAGGAATCTCTGACCTCGCAGAGACGCTACGTTGGTATTAATATTAATTGGCATTTTATTTCCTCCTTGAAATTATCGATGCCGCTCCATCAATCCTTTGACGAAGACCGCCAGGAAACCCGGCTGAAACTCGACACCGATCACAGCTAGAACCCGTTCCCTGCGCGCCAGGCACTGCGCGCATGGTTGAGAAACCAACTGCAAATGTTTAACTACCAGCTCTTTTTGTTTGTACTGCAACTGCTAGGTCTCGCGTGAACTGCGACAGCTGCTTTGACCGTCAGGAGTTTCCCCCCGCTAGAGATACTTACGGCTCTCTGAGGCAAAACCTTAAGCTCTTTTTGAACCGTTCCAAGACATCTATTTTCCCTCGTAATTTCGACATGTTGGCACCATACCCAAAACAGCCTCCTCACCGACTCTAGCCATTTTTTAACTATCTTGCGTTAATCACTCCCCGAATTTCCTCTCGCGCCCATCGTCTGCGTTTGCTAGTAACTCGCTACTATCAAGTGCCACGTCGAGCGGGATGTAGTAGAATGAACCTGTCGATAGCTTTTTGTTTGAAAACTTATGAGCAGAAACTTCCAAACCTCCTTCACCACATCTTTAACCACCGCAGCCTTGATTACTCTCGTTGCCGTTACCGGCTGTAGCGACCGCGGCGTCGAGCTTAATAATACTGCGACGGGAGCAGCCCTTGGTACAGCAATGGGAGCGGGTCTTGGAGCTATCGTTGGAAACCAGACTGGAAATCCCGGCGCTGGCGTTGCTATCGGCGCAGGCGCAGGGGCGCTAACCGGAGCAATGATCGGTGCCCAGGGAGATAGGGCATCAGAGCGCGCTGACGATCAAGAGGAGCGCCTGCGCAGACAGGAGCGAGAGCTTGAACGACAACGACGGGAGCTCGATGAGCTGAGAGGGCGCAGACAGTATGACGATTCTGGATACAGACGACCGTCTAATTCAAACTCTACCTACAGTCGTCCGAACACGGGCTCTAGCTCAACCTCTCGCAGGGTAGATGATTCGGGGAGCCGTTCCTACGATGGCGATGATCGGTACTACGAGGACCCCGATCAAGGGTATCGATATGATCGTCTCCGTGATGATGCTGGCGACGATTTCAACCAAAACTATTAGGTCTGCCCTACCCTGGGGCAGAAACTAGAGCAGCTGCAGCTCCGCCACCAGCTGCACACACGCTGAGAGCACCTCGCATAAGCCTTCGCTGTTTGAGCAACTGACACATCGTCAACAGGAGCCGCCCCCCTGTAGCTGCAAATGGGTGTCCGATTGCAATAGATCCGCCCGCTACATTCATCTTCTCTGCCGGAACGTCTCCGCGCACGGCGACATTTGGGTACCGACTCCAACCATCTCGCCACGCTCGAATGTTGCACAGCACTTGGGCGGCGAAAGCCTCATGAACCTCAAAGAGGTCGATATCCTGAAATCCCACATTGAATCGCCTCAGCATCTCGGGAAGAGCGAGAGCAGGAGCCATCAATAATCCATCTCCTGGAGGAACAGAAGCGAAAGAGATCCCGTCGATAAATCCAAGGATCTCCCTTCCCTGTTTTCGGGCAAGATCCTCGGACATCAGGCACACTGCAGAGGCCCCATCCGTCAGGGCACTTGCATTGCCGGCGGTGATACTCCCTTGAGCGCCTCGGTCAAAAACGGGTTTCAGGGATGCGAGCGCCTCAAGCGAGGTATCTGGTCGGATCAAGTTGTCCTCCATGACATCTCCGACCGGAAGGATCTGCTCGGCGAGGAATCCAGCAGAGCGAGCTTGAGCGGCGCTCTGGTGGCTATTGTAGGCGACGCGATCCTGGTCACCTCTGGCGATCTTAAACTCCTGAGCCATGAGCTCACAGTGCTGCCCCATGGTGAGCCCCGTCGACGGCTCCTTTGGGCTTGGCGCCTGCGGTGCTAAGAACCCGGGGCGAAAGGAGGAGAGCATAGAGAGCTTTGCTCCCATGCTCCGAGCCTTTGCGAGTTTTATGAAGAACTGCTCACCCTTTCTAGGAAACGTCAGGGTCGGCTGAGACATCGACTCGCTCCCTCCGACGAGAGCGCACGAGATTCGTCCAGACGAGATAGCATCCACCGCAGCGCTTGCAGCCACCAGTCCCGTAATACAGTTGTTGGAGCTAAAGTGCCCATTGATGGTTTTGGGGAGACCTGAACGAAGAACGATCTCTCTGGCAAGGTTAGGGATGCGAGGATCGAGCAGCACCGTGCCGAAATACAACTCCTCTATAATGCTTGGATCGAGCCCTAGTTTCTCGATACAGCCAACGACGACGTGTTTTCCAAGATCGAGTGCCGAATACTTCGAAAAAACTCCAGCCGCCTTAACAAACGGGGTACGCACCCCGCCAACGATCGCCACTCGCATACTAACATCCCTCTTGTTGCCCGGCGCTCCACTTCGACGCCTCTCTTGTCAGAGTACGTTCCCGTGAACCAGACCTCTCCGCAAGGTAGATCTTGAGCAGGAAAAGCAAAACCTATCCCCTGGGAGGTGAGGCAAAACCCAACCTCCACTTTCTGGCGACGGTTAGGTTTTGCCCGGACTCCCTAGGCTTTTGCGAAGAGTCGCAGCTGAGGATCGACCGGCAACAAACCTGCTGGGTGGTAGAGCTTTTTGGCGTCACGCTCAATCACCGCATCCAGAAGTGGATTCTGAGAATCCTGCCTCAACCAGAAGAACTGGCGGTCGCTCGCCAATTTGCGGGCCACTGGGGTGCTAGGTCGTGACACGCCGCACGTCTGAATGATCGACTGCACGGTCACATAATCCCCCTCTGTGCACAGCCTCTCAGCGAAGGCAGGGGCATCTTTGCGCCA
>JALRCK010000252.1:0-270 GCA_023262305.1 Deltaproteobacteria bacterium | reverse complement strand
ACCGTAGGGGAGGAGCGGCGCGACCTGTACCCCTACTTTCAGCCCAAACCTTCGCAAGGCCCGAACCGTCTTCCACCGCTCATCCACGCTTGGAAGATCCGGAGTATACCGTCGCGCAACCTCCTCAAGAGGTGTCTCTATTCCAACAGAGACGTAGGTGGTTTCACGAACCTTCTTGAGCATCGGCAACCCTATCACTACCAGGGGCGAACGCGTCTGGATAACGAGTCGACCCGGGACGTAACGCTCAAAGAGCTCAAGGAACTTCAT
>JALRCK010000251.1 GCA_023262305.1 Deltaproteobacteria bacterium | reverse complement strand
GACGGATGGGGCACGAAGCGAGGATGGCAGATAGCGCTACAAGGAGTTTTGGCGCTCCTTACAGGCGTTATAGCGTTTCTCTCCTACCTCGCCGCGGGCTCCGAGAGTGGCGCGTACCTTGAGCTGATCGCCGCTGTGTTTGTGGTGATGGCGTTTATCTCGGCAACGAACGATATCGCGATCGATGGTTATTACCTCGAAGCGATTCCGGCTCGCGAGGATCAGGCACTTCTTTCAGGGTATCGTGTGCTCGCCTATCGGCTTGCGATGGTTTTCGCGCGTAGCGGTGTCGTCGCGTTGGCCGCTTGGTTTGTAAGCTCTGCTACCGTTGGAACTCCTTACCATGCGTGGGCGTTGGCGTTTTCGGTAACCGCTGCCGTTTTGGCCAGCCTGGCAATTGCTCATCTCTGCGTACTCCCAAAGATTGGGACTCCAAGGACCGATGTTGAGTCTCAATTCGTTCGTGCCAGAAGGGTTTTTAAGCAGGGGTTTCTGACCTATCTAGCCCAGCCACAGATCGGAATCATCCTCGCGTTTATTATCCTCTATAAAGTGGGTGATGAGCTTCTCTTCTCGATGGTAACGCCCTTTATGCTTCGCGAACTTAAGATAACCGGCGAGCAATACGCTTGGATTAGCGGAATAGTTGGAGCGGCCGGAACGATAGTCGGGGCTATGTGGGGAGGATGGGTCATTAAAAAGATGGGGCTTCGAAGGGCTATCTGGCCCCTCACTATCGCGATGAACTTGAATATCTGGCTCTATGTGTGGTTGTCGTACGCGAAACCCGATCCAGCCACTATAAGCGGAATCTCAATCATCGCGGGCATTCATGGTATCGAACAGATCGCGGCTGGCCTAGGGAGCGCAGCGCTTCTGGTGTTTCTTCTCACGACATGTTCGCAGGAGTACAAGGCCACCCACTACGCGGTAGGAAGTGCGATAATGTCGATTCCAGGGACCCTCGTTGGGGGACAGGCTGGAACGATCGTAGAGGCGATTGGATACACAAACCTCTACATCATCGCGTTCGTGGCGGCTTTGCCCGGCATGGCATTGATACCTTTTGTACCGATGAAAGATCAGTAGACTCTCGAGGAATAGAGCTGGCGCAATTCTTGAACGTATGGGTCGGTCCGAGTGCTGGCATCCTCTAAAGCCTAAACCTTTAGCAACGATACCAGCATAGTACGCCGCCTTGGGGCCTGAGAGCTGCCGCATCGCTCCGCAACAGTTGCGGATGTATGGTCTCCGACGTTCCATCAAAATGGTTTCGTGCGGAGTAGTGTGGACGGGCGATGAATGACTGGCAATCGAAGCTGTTTTAGGTTCACTCATGTTGATGGGAGCTGTCTCCACGTATCGCTAGGAGAGACGCCTCAAAAATACACATACAAATAAGTTGAGAGCGCGTCTTTTGAGCTCGTACAATAAGAGAGAAGAGCGTGATTCACGGCCAGCCCACTTATCCGCGCTCACCTGTCAAGGCCGGGTGAGAGTCGAATAAATGGGATAGCCATGACTATCACGCTCTTTGTTTTACTTTGAGCTCTCGATGTAGACATCAACGAGCTGTCCGACAAAGATCGGAAGATCGTTCTTATCGAACGAGTAGATCACTTGCAGCACTCGGGTATCCACTCGCTCTGTGCTTTCGCCTGTTAGTGAACGCTTTGGAATAACGTACGGCTCAAAGCGAACAAAAGTCATCGGAAATTGAATCTCTGTGTTGCCTCGCAGGATACCCTGAGCTGGTTTCCCACGCTCGACTCTCCATGCATCATTCTCGTCAACATCAACGCGCACAGCGAGTGGCGAAACTGTGCCCACAACCATGAGGGGGTTGGTCATTACTTGAGCTGGCGCGAACTCTCCGACCCGGGCCTTCGACTGTAAGACTCGCCCGTTAATTGGTGACCGCACCGTCATGCGCTCAAGTGTAGTCTTGGTCGCGTTCGCCTGCGATTCAGCCTCGGCTACGGAGGCACGAGCGATTGCGAGGATACTCTCACGCTTCAGCATTTCTCCCTTCATGATGGCGCGTGGATCATTGACGCCTTGGTAGAGCGACAGTTGGGTTTCGGCATCTTGAACCTGCGCTTGGGCGCGCTCTACCTGGGCTTCTCGCACCTCAAGCTCTGCCTTCACATCTCGATCGTCGAGGGAGAAGAGCGCTTGACCCGCCTCAATAGGGTCGCCAGCCTTGACGTAGACCTCCTTGATAACCCCGGCGAGGGGTGAAGCTATAGCGATGTTCTCCGAGATCGACTCGATAATTCCAGAGCCCGCCACAAACGAGGCGTAAGGGGGACGAGCTGGTTCAACGACAGGAGGAGCTACGGGCGCTGGAACGCTACCGGCTATGACCGTTCGAATGACAAAGATGATTCCAAAGAGGGAGGCGACGGGAAGGATGTAAAACTTTACCGTAGAAAATTTCGGAAGGTTTATGTTCGCGGGGAGTTGTAGCTTCATAGTTCGCTCGGTGAGTTTACGATACGGGTAATACGGCCGTCATCCATGACACCTATCCGGTCCGCATACTGAAAGATGCGGGCGTCATGTGTAACGATAACGAGGGTTCGTCCTCCCTTCAACGCCTCCTGGCGAAAGAGCTCCATTATTTCGGCGCCGGTGGAGTGATCGAGGGCGCTGGTCGGCTCATCGCATACGATCAAACGGGGATTATGGACGAGGGCTCGAGCGATGGCGACGCGTTGTTGTTGACCTCCGGAGAGCTCGGTCGGAAGGGTGTCGAGCTTACTGCCGAGTCCGACCTGGCGGAGCATCTCTCTCGCGCGCTCGTTCGCCTCCGCTCTCGGCACGTCATGGAGGACGAGGGGGATACTCACGTTTTCCGTGATCGTGAGCGTTGGAATCAGGTTGTAGGCTTGAAAGACAAACCCCACATTTTGACCACGAAAGGTGGTGCGATCGCCGTCGTCCATGGCGTCCAGGTCCTGAGAAAAGATGCGACAATCACCGCCGTCGCGGTTGAGGATACCCGCTATCACCGAGATGAGGGTTGTTTTCCCGCACCCTGAAGGCCCTACCAACATGAAGAGCTCTCCAGCCTTCACCTCAAGATCGACGCCACGCAGGGCGAGGGTCGGATTATCCTTGGAGCCGTACGTCTTGGTTACCTGCTGGCAGAGGATTGCTGGTTCCATGTGATGAGCTATCCCCTAAAGACTATTCCGGGCTCAAGCCGAATGACCTTCCACAAGCTGAAGATCGTCGTGAGCAAGGTGATGAGTGTTGTGGCGAGCACGGTCACAACGGGGATCTGCCACGGCATATAGAAAGCAAGCTCTGAGTTCTTGGAGATAATGCTTGTGAGAGACGCAATCCCCATACCGATGCCGCTACCGAGAGCTCCTACCAGGAACGTTTGGACTACGATCATAGAGAAGAGTACGTTGTTTTTAGCTCCCATCGCTTTGAGGATCCCCAGGTAGCGCATGTTGTCAGTGATGAAGCTGTAGAACGTTTGCCCGACGATGGCGACTCCGACGAAGAAGCCAAGCCCGACCGCGATTCCAAAGTTGATCGGAATGCCGGTGTTTTTCATAAAGTAACGGATGGTGAGACCTTTGAGCTGTGGACCGGTGTAGGCAGCAAGGCCTGTTTGGGCGTTAATTCGTCGAGCTACCGTCGTAAAGTCCTGTCCGGGTTGTACCTTCGCGAGGATGAAGGAGAGGAGCTTTCGCTCCCGAGGCGCAAATCGCATCGCGCGTGAGTATGTCGTGTAGACTACCGGCTGAGACTGAAACGTACGCGTTGTGCGAGCGATCCCTACGACCACTGCGCGATTGTCATTGAGCTCAAGGAGGTCACCAACCTTCAGTGGGGTCTTTGGGCTCTGCGGTGTTGGACCCGGCTTTGCTAGCTTTCCATTTGCCGCCGCCTCATCAACGATAACCGAGTCAGCAAGGCGGAGGTCCGAAACTTTTCCAATCGCCATGGTTGGCGGGCCCCCAACGAGCGTTGAATCGTCGAGGCCGATTACGTTGCACGTTTGAAATGTTCCATTCGCGAGGCGGGCACGAATCGATCCCTTGTAGAGAGGAACAGCCCATTCAACGCCCTGAACGCCCCGGACCTGGAGGAGCTTTGTATCCTGCATCGGCTTAATGTCATCGACGAACTGAACTTTCGGATCCATGACCCAGAGATCGGGGAGTGGGGTGTCGAAGATGAAACCCACGGTGCGAGACATCAAGCCGACAAAGATAGATGACTGCTGTGTGATGATCAGTGAGGTGAGGGCAACGCCGAATATCATGGCGAAGAACTTGCCCTTATTTCCGATCAGCATCTTGAGCGCGATGAGGTACATGCCTGGATAGTGTACTTGGTATTCGAGGGCAGGGGAATCCAGCGAGAGGGGCTTTAAAATCCACTACTCTGGCCTAATCATACCGTGGGCGAGGAGGTCTTGAATGTCGATGAGCCCTACGGGGGTGTTTCGCTCATCCACTACCATGAGCTGGTCTATCTTTCGTTCCTGAATGATACG
>JALRCK010000250.1 GCA_023262305.1 Deltaproteobacteria bacterium | reverse complement strand
GAACTCCGATACAAAAAGCCTCGCTTTTTCTGGTCCAGTTCAACAAAAAGAGGAACAGGATGCACGGCAAGAGGCTTGAAAAGGCGGCGTTTCCAAGTCTGGCACCTTGAAGAGGAGAAGGCTTACCATCGTACTCGGTCACTTTTTCAACGACCCGGTTCAACCTGTTCGCAGCTATCTGTCCGGTCATGAGCACGAAGGCAGGAAAGACTCCTGGGTGCCCGAGGTGGGTCGAAAAGTTCTTTGAGAAGCGTTTTACTCTGTTGTGGAGCAGCTCCGCTCGGAGTGTCCAATGAATCTCGTCCGTTTGCATCGGCGCAACGACGATTCCAGAGATTCGTGGCACGGCCGCCAAGAGGATAAGCAGTGCTGCCAGAAAGAACGAGCTGCGGCACCTCCAACGAGAGGAGGGGGGCGCACTACCTGCTTTTGTGGAGTCACATCCTGCAGCCGACAACACTTGCGATCCTTACGCGGGGCGACCAAAATTTTATAGGTGGCACGCCTACCGCGGGTGGCAGTAGTCTTCCTCAACCCCCGGGCAAAGTCTACACAGGATAGCGGCGATAGGGGTCCAGAAACACAATTGATTTGATCCCGCGGTCTGCTCCTGAACTATGCGATTGCTTCATGGGGCCTAGTGTCGGTTTGATACATCGGGGGCTAGGTTTATCAAGAAATGGCGGTGGCGGTTGCGTAACCATTTGAAAAGCCTGTGTATTTGACCGATTGCTTTTAGCCTTTCTTATTCCAACCTAAGCACGGTATTCAAGCATCTAAACCCACGATGGATTTAGGATTAAAGAACCGCACGGCATTGGTCACGGGGGCAGGGCGAGGTCTTGGCGAAGGGATCTGCTTGAGTCTGGCCCGCGAAGGCGTGCGTGTTCTTGCAGCCTCTCGAACAGCCTCTGATCTTGAAGGGCTGGTAGCGAACATGGGGGGCGCTCAAGCCGGGCATTCTTTCCTTGAGGTAGACTTAGCCTCGGATGGAGGTGTGCGAGAGCTTATCCGGCACACTACCGACACGTTTGGTCCCCCGGATATCATCGTCAACAATGTTGGGGGCAACTTAGGATTCACGAATCCGCTCGGCGATGTCAGTGAGTGGCGGGCGGTTTTTCGAATCAATGTGGAAGTAGCGATCGAGATCAATCAGGCATTCATTCCAGCCATGCAGGAACGTCGGTGGGGAAGGATCTGTCACGTCTCTTCCATCGCCGCTTTAGAAAATCAGGGCCCACCCAGCTACTGTGCTGCTAAAAACGCGCTCAACTCATACGTCAGAAGCTTGGGTCGATATGTGGCCAAAGACAACGTGATTCTCACCTCGGTTATGCCCGGAGCTGTCTTTACCGAGGGGGGATATTGGGATGTGACCTCAAAGAATAACCCTGCGCACGTTGAGAAGTACTTGAAGGAGCGCATGGCGATCAATCGCTTCGGACGGGTGGAGGAGATTAGTGAGCTCGTAGCGTTTCTCTGTTCAGAGCACTCATCTTTTTGCGTGGGAACGTGTGTGCTTGCCGATGGTGGGCAGGGGCGCGTGTTCTACCCCTCAATGGAGTAGCCATGGTTTATAATAAGGACCTCCGAATTAAAATTGCTGAAATGGTGCATCGTTCGCACGAGGGACACATCCCGAGCTCGTTCTCTATAGTTGATATTATCGAGGTACTTTACCGCGAGGTTCTGCGCTATCGCCCGCAGGAGCCAAAATGGGAGGACCGTGACTTCTTCATTTTGAGCAAAGGGCATGGATGTGGCGCGTTTTACGCGGTTCTGCACAAGTTCGGGTTCCTTACTGACGAGGACATCGCAAAATATAGCACCGCAGAGGGACGTCTCGGAGGACATCCAGATACCACGAAGGTTCCCGGAGCCGAGGCGAGTACTGGCTCTCTCGGACACGGATTCCCAACCGCCCTCGGAGTCGCTCTTGGTCTTCGAATTAAGAGAAAGGACAACAGAGTGTTCGCCTTGCTCGGTGATGGGGAGTGTCACGAAGGAACCGTTTGGGAGTCAGCGCACGTTGCAGCGAATCGTCGGCTGGGCAATCTGTGCGCGATAGTCGATTGGAATGGGTCAGCTGCTCAGTTGATGCCGACAGATGACCTACCGAGTAAGTGGCGCGCTTTTGGCTGGGATGCGTTTGAGGTCGATGGTCACGATGTTGTAGCGCTCAGCAAATTATTAAAGAGCCTGAGCTTCTCAGCTGACGGAACTCCGAAAGCGATTATCGCTCACACGGTGAAAGGAAAAGGGGTGAGCTTCGTAGAGGGGCATGGCAAGTGGCATCATCGTATTCCCACTGATGAAGAGATGACCGCTATTGTAGAGGAGCTCTCATGATGAAAAAGCTTCGACAGGAATTTGCGGACACAATGCTTGAGGTCGGACCTCTCGATCAACGCCTGGTGGTGCTCGTTGGAGATATCAGTCACGGAATCCTGCAACCGTTTGCTAAGGAATGTCCCGACCGTTACTACAATATCGGGATCTGCGAGCCCACGATTGTGAATATGGCAGCTGGCCTCAACAAAGTTGGGCTCATCCCAGTCGTGCATACGATCGCTCCCTTCATAACGGAGCGGGCCTACGAGCAGATTAAATTGGATTTCGGTTACCAACAGCTTGATCTCAATCTAGTCTCAATTGGCGGCGCGTTTGACTACGCACAATTGGGGTGCAGTCACCACTGCTATGCTGACGTTTCTTTGTTGTGTCACTTCAAGAGAAGTGCGGTTACTATTCCCGGCAGTCCTGTTGAGTTTAATGTCCTGTTCAAGCACCTCTACAACAAGCATCTCATCAACTATTTCAGGTTGGTCGAGCAACCGCATGAGGTTGAGTTTGCGCCGAATGATGTGCACTTTGGCAAGGCGATTAAGGTTCGAGATGGTAGGGATGCTACGATCGTTGTTGTTGGTACCCAACTCCGAAATGCGCGTAGCGCGGCAGATGCACTTGCAGCAAAGGGCATCGAAGTTGAAATCCTCTACTACCACACTATCAAGCCGTTTGATGAAGAGGCTTTGCGGGCCAGCGCTGCAAAGACTAAGAATGTGATCTGTGTCGAGGAGCTCTCAGCGCATGATGGGGTTTTTAACCTGTGTATGCGCGCATGTTTGGGAATGAGCGATCTCAAGCTTCGCCAGATGGCGATCACTGATTTTGTGTACGGGTATGGCTCCTACGAAGAGTTGTGTGAAAGGGTGGGATTGAGCCCCCAACATATCGTTGACCAGGTTAGTTCGGTGGTCGGATAGCGGTGAAAGAAGGCGCGCAGGCGATTGCACATGAAAGAGATCGAGTCTTGTGGAGTTGGGGGAGATCGAGAGTTTGAGTCTCTGTGGACGTTGCCAGCGCTTCCGCTCACGGAGCGAGCCGGAAAATACAGGGCTGATCATGGGCTCGTTTTTGATCAGGAGCTCGTTATCTCAACACGCACCGGGCATGTGCAATTAAAGTATCAGGTGCCTCCGTCGATTTTGTACACGAAGTCAGAATATCTCTTTCGCACGGCGAATTCGGCTTCAGCCGTCGCTGGTGCTGATTTCTTCGTGGACTTCGTAAAGTCAGTGGCATCGCGGCCAGGGGGATATCGCTCTCTCGTTGATGTTGGGGGCAATGATCTCTACGTCGCCAAGCAGCTCAAGCAACTCGCGCGAGATCGTGCGGTGATTGATCCAGTGTGTGCCGCGATTGATGGACAGGTCGTTGATGGAATATCAGTCTTTGGGCGCTTAGGTGAGGAGATCGATCTCGCATCAGATCTTCCAACTCCGGACATCGTGTTGTGTCGTCATACCCTTGAGCATGTCACTGAGCCGCGCACGATGATGGCGCAGTGGCTCGAACAGTGCTCTCCAGAGTGCCTCTTTTTCATAGAGATTCCGTGCTTCGAGAACCTCCTTGAATCTCTGCGCTTAGACGCAATTATGCACCAACATGTGCAGTATTTTGACCTATCGACGCTCAAGTGGATGATCTGGAGTCTTGGTGGGGAATACATCACCCATCGCTATCATCATCAGGTATCTTGTGGAGGCGCTCTGATGGTTGCCTTCCGTAAGGCGACGAAGAAGATAGAGGCGCCACTTCAGATATCGGTGAATGAGAAGATCTCACACATCAAAACAAGGATTGCGCTATTCGAGCAGCAGATGACGGTCGCTCATGGGCTCCTTGAGAAACTTCCGCAGCCAGCGTTTGGATTCGGCGCCGGCCTCATGCTCGCCACCTTGGGATATCACTTGAAAACGGACTTCTCTGGCTTGGAATGTATCTTGGACGATGATGAGAGCAAGCATGAGATGCAGTATGAGAATGTTGATGTGAGGGTCTGCTCTACCTCGGTGGTTAAACCTCCTGCCAATTCATCGTTCGTTATCACCTCTCTTGAGGCGATGCGCCCTATCTACCGCCGGCTACTGGACTTTAAGCCAAGGCGGATCCTTTCTCCGCTTATCTCATAGTGTTTGGAATCGAGACCGTGCGGACCCAAAAAGTGCTTATTTACGGCTAGTTAAGGGCGT
>JALRCK010000024.1:5667-13573 GCA_023262305.1 Deltaproteobacteria bacterium | reverse complement strand
TGTGGTTGGCCCATCCGAGGTACGACGGTTGGGCTGCAAGAGTTGAGACGAATCCTGTGTAGCTGTACGCCTTACCCTGAGCTTCAAGCACCCTTCCCTTCGGAAGCTTTCTTAAAGCTCGAATCGCATCCGCTGAACCTGGGTGCCACCGATTCGCTTCACCCAGCCCCTCAAGCTTTGACTCAAAGGTTGGATCAAGTGAACCATTCGCCCTCATCGGACCGGTGTGGTTGTAAAACTGCCGAGCCCCGTAGCCAAGTGCAGCTGCCACAACAATGCCGCACGTTACAGGCACAACTATTCCATACTGGGCAGTTTGAGGCTCAAATCTTCGCAAGGCCCGTACTACAACACTGACGGCTCCAAGACCCAAAAGTCCCCACGCCGTTGTGTAGAACTTGAATATCGTGTTCATGCGATCGATCTCTGGTCCATACGAGTCGTCGAGAAACACGAACTCAGGGGTAAGGACGAGCACAAGCCCTGACATGATAAAGGTGTCCTCAAAAACTCTACTCCATTGCGCCGCAGCACCTTCCTCCTTATCCTGAAGGATCCGTACGATCTGGAGCGCCATCACGCAAAAGAGGTAGAGGGCTGCTTTGTCGAACATGAGGGAGAGCGCAAGAAACCCCGCCAATAGTATCGTCTGCATCGAGAGGCGAAGCAGAAACAATGAGCCGAGGGTTAACAGGCCAAGGTGGAATCCCCAGTGCATCAGTAGTTCATCGGTTGCTGTTACCTGCGTAGGCTGCCGTACGAGTCTAAGTGGAATAACATCCGGTGGTACGATGTGATGCCCCGACATCCAGAGCGTACCGAAGAGCACGACCCAAAATGATCCCCACAGCGGGGAGACTCGGAACTTTTTGGCTCGCTGTGCAAGATCATCAGGGAGAATCCCGAGCGGAAAACTAAAGGTGCAAAATGCGAGTCCGAAAAGGACTACAAAGATACTATTGGTGGGAGATTTAGGATCGTGAAATTTCCAAACCGCTACCAGGGATGCCAGGAGCACGAGTAATCCCGTGGCCAGCTTCACCCTCTCGAAAGCGGTGATCTGATCAAGGCGCAACCGTTTCTGAAACTCCTTGGGTGAAAGCATCCCAAACGTCCCGAGCACGCCGACACACACAACCGTTCCGATCCACATCGGCACTTCCCATGCGTTACTCGCCTTGAGAAAGAGCGCTGCTCCAACAACAAAAGCTCCTGCTTGCCCAAATCGAAAGCTCAGAGCACCCCCGCTCGTCAAAATCCGGAAGAGAAGCAGACTGAAGAGAGGTAGAGCTGCGATGTTAAGAAAGTGAGGATGGGCATCCCCAAGCACAAACGACCAAGCAGGAAATTCATCGATAGCGCCTTGAATGACTCGCGATGGACCCCACCATCCGTTATCCGGCTCCCAGCCGATCCCCTTCTCGGCATGTTTTACACACAACATGCCTGCTACATTTGCGCCGAACGGGATAAATAATCCTGCCAGAGCTGCCGCTCCTACACCGCCTCTGAGCACCACTCGAACGATCTGAAAGATCACAGCAGCATAGAGCGATATCGAGAACGAGATGATCGCGTGGTACGCTTCCCACGGATACATTCCGAGCACCGAGCTCAAAAGATTCCCGAAGCGATACCAATAGACGTAGTAGTTGAGCTTAATCCCCTCCATCCATGGCTCCCGCGGAACCACTGGAGAATCGATGGAGGACGCAAGCATTGAGTAGTCGCGAAGGCGCTCTCCTAAATCGATGAAGTCAGGCCACTGCATGCACAGGAAGTAGGCCAAACAAAATATGAGTCCGAAGAACGCTAGTGGATACCATTCCGTCTTCGCTATCGGGGACGTTCTTCGGCCGAACACTTTGTATGCAAGAGCCACAACCACTCCAAACGACACCGCGTAGAGAAGAGTCGATACCATCGTATTTGGGACATCGTATCCGGTCTGCAAGAGGCACCATGCGATGAGATACCGACCCACTGGGACGAGGAGGAGAGTCCCGAACACAAACTCAAACAGAGGAACTGCGAGAGTTGTCCCTACAACCGCAAGAAAAGCGATGAGCAATAAAAGTGTCATGACTGTGAAGTGCCCTTATAGTTGGGGTTAAACGGGGAGAAATACGTCACATAGAGATGCGTGTTTCCGAAACTTGCCACCTTTGTAAATATCTCAGGATGGTCATCAAACTTTTCAGGATAGAACGGTCTGTTGTTCGAGCGCTCCAGTTGGCCTACGACGATGAAGTCGATCTTGTACTCAACAAGAAGCCTCTTAGTGAGTTCAAGATCGTCGCTTGAGTAGATCGCTCGAATCGCTTTCTTGCGGTCCAAGAGCGCTTTGTCGGTAAGCCCTCTTTGACGGGTGTGGTGCTCCCATCCAAGTACGGTCGGCAGTCCAGTGTTCATTGATATTCGGGTAAACTCACGGTACGCATCGCCGTGAGCTTCAAGGACTGTCGCCAGCCCCTTCACCTTTTCGTTGAGCCATTGCACGACCTGTGCGTCATCCTTAGCCTGGGGCATCTCCGGAAGGAAGGCGGTTCCATCAAGGGTGAAGAAACGAACGGGGACCCGCTTGAGGATGATCGTCGCATACACGTTAAAGCCCGCGCCAAGGAGCTGCACGAAAACAAACAACGCAATCACAGATATAAAGGAGTAGCGAAGCCATCGCTTCCCAGAAGCCCATACGATCTGCCCCACAAAGAAGAGCAGGAGCATGGTTGATATGCCGCTCAAGATCCACACAGCCATGTATCCCTTGAAGATCGTATTCATACGATCGATCAGGAAGAAGAGCTCAACCATCGTCATGAGGAACGCCGGCATCACAATAAAGAGGGCCGAGATCCTTCGCTCGGGTGTTTCTTTGCACGACCACAGCACAAAGTACGCCGCACCTATCACGCACGCGCTGTAGATCATCAAGCCCGTGGGCTGTCTGTGGATATCCTGGGAGACACTCGCGAGGTAGGGAATAAAGGCAAGAGCTGTAACTCCCACTGCGGCGACTCCCCCTAAAACAGCGCGCTGTCGAAGCGTGTATACCTTACGTGCTCCCAAAACAAGGAGACACACCACAGTAGGGACCATCCAGTAACCGAGCGTTCGAATGAACATGGAGGTCTTGTTAAATTCATTGGCATACACCCACCCCCATCCGGCTACCTGCTTGAAGCTCACACCACGTTGATAGAGCCACGCCATAAGACCGGCACTTGCTCCGACAAGCGCAACGTCCCAAACAAATGAGACGACACGAGTAAAACCGGTGACGAGGAGGATCTCGCCGAGACTGTCACTACCATCCTCATTTTTTGGAGCATCCCAAAACGGCTTTATTTGCGCGAAGAGGATGATGAGTCCAACAACACCGCCAAACGAGATAAAGTCCCAGGTATTGATGCCGAAGAGTGAGCCGTGAATAGCTCCCAACAAAATTCGCAACGCAGCTCCATGCACAGTGAAGCGATCAGAGCTGGTAAGAAAGAGCAGGGTTGCGAGCGTAGTCACAACGATAGTGAACGGAATCGCAATCACATGCGCGTGCAGGTCAGCGAAGAGCAAGGACCACGATGTGTACTCAAAGAAGCACGGCGAAACAAACACACGGGTAGCCGCCCAGAAGGTATCAAAGTTGATCGGCTTTCCCTCCCAGAATACGAGCCGAAGGAGCTCTGGATCATTTGCAAAGAGGAGGAGAATGGCTGCTAATGTTGCAAACCATACCCGACGAGTGATCAGGAGGAAGAGTCCAAAAAGCGACACCCCGATCCATCCTGCGAGCATCGATATGGCGATGTTGTAGCCAACGCCAACGGGGATTCCGGTCAACTTGAGCACTGCCGCGACGTAGTAGATCCCCACATAGTAGTAGCTCATCGGACTTCCTGCCGCCCACGGATCTTGCGGTGGGAGCTCGTGATTCCGGACAAAGAAGCCTAGGAAGGTAAGGTCCATCGGCTTCTCTCCCCAAAAGATCTCAGGATTGAGAAACCGGACTGCGAGGTAAAAAAAGGTAAGTCCGAGAAAAACCCCTTCGACTGGAAGCGCATATCTTCGAAGGACCCCTTTAAGCTCTTGGACGGAGAGAAATTTTTTTCTGTAGCCCCACCAGCCAAGAAGCAGGATGCCGAAGTAGACAACCTTGACGATCGACTCGTTTGCCGTAACAAGCCCGCACACCGTCAGCACCCAACAGGTTGCGGCGAACGCAAAGAAACCAACTACCTTTGAAAGTGAGTAGCCCCGGTCAGGGGCTTGAGGAGCGATCCATGCAGTGAATGGCAGCACAGCAAAGCTCAACGACTGCACCACGATGAGCCAAATAATGAGATCAAGGAAACCAAGTGAATTCACGGCAAAACTGCTCAAAAACTAGACTATCGGTGATTCATTCGTACCGAAGGAACTTTTTGGGCGCCACCCCTTTTTCCCATCAGTGCTGGCTCCTACCACAGAATCACTCCCTGTTGGTTACAACCACCCATTTTTCATAACAGCGTGTGCGCCCATCAGAGATCTGTCGTATCTGTCTGATGCGCCAAGGGAGCCCTACGAACTTAAAACCTCCACCGTAGAGGTGTAGTAAGCCGATTTAATGCTTACACACCTCCTCAATCCCCCAAATCGGCAACCCTTGTTCTATTGCAAACTCCCCTGCATCCGGTATGGTGGTCTCGAATGTCGAACCGATGACGCTCTATGCCCCTGCTCTCCTCATCCTTTAATCCTCCCGCTCTCCTGCGATCGCCTCACGTTCAAACGATTATTCCATCTCTCTTCCGGCGCCCACACCTTCCGACCCTAGCTACCCAACAGCTCGAGACAAATGACGGAGACTGCCTGCTCTATCGACTCTACTGCCATAACAACAACAGGCTCGCGGTCATATCGCACGGATTAGAGGGCTCGTTTGACAGCTCGTATGTGCGCGGCATGGTGCAGTCTCTTACTAACAACGGCTGGGACGTGCTCACCTGGAATATGCGCGGGTGCGGCGATGTACCGAACCGACTCGTCACATGGTACCACAGTGGAAAGAGCGACGATCTCAGAGCGGTAGTGTCACGCGCTCTGACCCTTCCGTATCAAGAGATAGCCCTGATCGGATTCAGCGTTGGAGGCAACATCACACTTAAATACCTCGGCGAAGAGGGATCGTCTCTCCCCAACCCGATATCGTGCGCAATTACCATCTCAGTGCCGATGGACCTACAAGGCTCCGCAGAGGTCCTCGCGAAGAGGCGAAACTCAGTATACATGCAGTATCTCCTACGACCGCTTCGACGCAGAATGCGCTCAAAACGGTCGACCTTTCCTGAGTACTTTGACATCGCCGGATTAAATGGAATCCGGACGTTCTATGAATTTGATCGGCGATTTACCGCACCCTTTCATGGATTTTCTTCGGTAGAGGACTACTGGAGCTCAAGCAGTTCGCTTCGCTACCTCGACTCGATTGCGATTCCAACTCTTGCACTTAGTGCGTGCGACGATCCTTTTCTCTCGCCATCATGTCTGCCGCATAACCTAGCGCGAGCGCATCCATACCTCTTCCTTGAAACCCCTCGACACGGAGGGCATGTAGGCTTCCTGACATCGCTCTCACTTCAAGAGACGTGGGCGGAACACAGGGCTCTGGAGTTTCTTTCAGAGTGTACGGGTCTCAGGGCGTCCACTTATACTTGTTTGGGATAAGGCTCTCTATTGGAACAACGACTCCCTCTCTCTCGCCTGGAACTATGACCAAGGCTGCAGGGGAATAATCCAAGATCAACTCCCGACACATGCCACACGGCGCCGCGATGGTTCCATCAGCGTGGACGGCTACAATTGACTCTATCTCGGTGTCTCCAGCGGTGGCAGCCATACCGATTGCGATAGCCTCTGCGCACACCGCAATTCTGCCAACTCCAGCCTCGATGTGAACGGCCGAGAAGACGCGTCCCGAACGAGTTCGTAGGGCAGCTCCGATGACGTGCCAAAATTTCTTGTGTCGAGATTTTATGATCGCTCGAGCGCTCTCCAAGAGCGCGGTGTCCTTTTCACTCAAGCACAAAGGCTGTTGCATCCTGATTTACCTACATTTTAAGACTCCTCAGCCGTATCCGCCTCCTCCACGGGATTCGTATAGGGAGGGCGTTTCTCTTGCTGCAGCGCTGCCCAATCCGCGTCGCGATACGCCTGCATGGTATATGCTATCTGTTCATCGAATGCACTCGGACTAAAGGAGAAGATAAGGGGTCGGAAATCCACCTTCCATCCCGCAAGAACCGTGGAGAATTCAAGCCGATCTCGCTCATCTTGAGAGGTCACATAGAACACCGCAACTCCTCCACGTACCCCAAGGAAGTGATCATGAAACAGAACGAGCGGGAGCGAACGGTCCGCAACGAACTCATTGAATGTTGCGTTAACATCCCTGGCTGAAAGACCCTCAGGAGCAACGGCATAGACAAGAACACATCGAGGTTTGGAAAATTTCATAAAAACTCCTTGCGAGGCAAACTCCCGACAAGGGTGCGCCTCAGTGGGCTTGAATTCAAGAAGAAAATACAACCGGCAGCGGATGACTATTCAGAATCGAGGGCTTATTTCCGGACTATCTGGTGGAAGAGACTGACTCACCTCCCTCGATAACGAACCTCTCATACACCGAATCGGCCAGTGCGATACCCGCTGAAGTGAGCTGAATCCAATCGTTTTCGACTCGGAGAAACCCCTCATCAGAGAGCTCTCGTAATACCGCTCGATATGGTGATGCCGCAGAGTCTCCGAAGAGTTTCTCAAATTCGTTCAGAGACACGCCCACCATCCTTCGAAGACCGAGGTAGAAGAACTCAAACATAAGGGACTCTCGCGAAAGCTCCTCACGCCAGGAAACTGCGGAAGGTGTTCCTGCTGCCTTCATGTACGAGGCCGGCAGCGCAAGCGTGCTCCATCGAGATCCTCCAACTCGACGATCGCCGGAGTACGAGGCGACGTAGCTGTGCGCTCCCGCACCGATTCCGAGGTAGTCGCGTCCAATCCAGTATGCCTCGTTGTGGCGACTCACCAAACCTACGCGTGCGTAGTTGCTTATCTCGTACCGAGAAAACCCCTGAGACGCGAGCACCTCAGGGATGCGGTCGAGCATTTCGGCGACAAGTCCATCAGACGGCATCGAGAGAAGACCCCGCTCTTGTCGCTGAAAGAACGGCGTGCCTGGCTCTATCGTAAGCGCATAGGTCGAGATATGCGTGACGGGAAGGGCCGCTGCCGCAGCGAGATCCCCCTCAAGATCCTCTATAGTCTGGTCCGTCACGCCGAAAATAAGATCAACACTCACATTCTCAATCCCGGCCTCAACGCAAAGACGCACAGCGTCGCGAGCGTTTTGCGGGGAGTGGTCTCGCCCCAAAAGTTCAAGTCGCTTGGCGTCAAACGATTGAACACCAAAACTGACCCGATTCACGCCAGCTGCTTTAGTCAGGGCATACTTCTCTTTCGATGGGTCTGCGGGATTAGCCTCAAGTGTTACCTCGGCCCCCACTTCAACTCCAAAGAGAGTGCGGGCCTCAGCGTGCACTGCATTAAGGGTCGCAGGGCTCAAAAGCGAGGGAGTGCCACCACCCCAAAAAATTGAGGAGATCGTCCTTCCCTCAAAGCGATTATCACGAGCGTATGCTCGCAGGTCGGCAAGAAGCGCCTGAAGGTACTCCTCTTCAGGAACCTTGAGTGTCGCGTAGGTATTAAAATCGCAGTAAGGACACTTGCGCGAACAAAACGGCACATGAATGTACAGCGCAAACGGTGAACGAATCATCGCTTGGCGGCTTTGCGGCGAGCTTTTCTCTGCGCCTCTAAGCGAGCTCGCTCATCGTTGGGGCTCTTGTCATCGTCAGAGTCTTCCTCACTG
>JALRCK010000024.1:0-5657 GCA_023262305.1 Deltaproteobacteria bacterium | reverse complement strand
GAGCTGCATCTGCTTTTCAAGCTCAGCGTGTCGGCGACGCTCTTCTTCGATGTGCTTCACAACCTCCTCCGGCGAGGGAACGGCGTGGTAGAAGAGTCGTCTCAGTACACTCTCTTTCATCTCCTCTAACATCTGCTGGAAGAGGATAAACCCTTCCCTCTGGTACTCATACAGAGGATTCTTCTGGGCGTAGCCCCTCAGACCAATACCTTCTCGGAGATAATCCATCTCTTGCAAGTGGTGTCGCCAGAAGTAATCAACCGCCTCAAGCATCGTATCCTGCTCGATCAGCTCGAACCCAACCGGGGCACCATCTCCAAGGAAGCCCCGATTCAGCTGCGGAGAGACTCCGATCTCTTTAAGTCCAGCGAGCTTAACACTCTGCTCGTCGGCATGCGCCGAGTAGAGCGCCCGCGCTTCATTTCGCAGCGCGTCAAATATCGCTTGGTGCTCAAGGGGCATACTCTCGGGGAAAGAGAACTCCTTTCCTGTGATAAAAGTAAACTTCTCAGAGAGCTTGGAGAGATCCCACTCGATCGGCTTCATCTTCTCGTCGCACACTGCAGAGATTGCAGACTCAAAGATATCATCAAGGATCTCGAATGCCTCCTCACGGATGCGCTCGTTACGAAGAATGCGAGAGCGAAGGTTGTAGATAACCTGGCGCTGCTTATTCATCACGTCATCATACTCTGTGACGTGCTTACGACTTTCAAAGTGCATCGCCTCAACGCGCTTCTGAGCGCTCTCGATAGTGCGGCTCATCATCGAGTTGTCGAGAGCCATACCCTCTTCCCAGCCCATGCGCTGCATGAGCACCTGGAGCCGCTCACCTTGGAAGCGGATCATCAGATCGTCCTCAAGGGAGATATAAAAACGTGACTCTCCAGGATCTCCTTGCCGTCCTGCACGACCTCGAAGCTGATTATCGATTCGCCGAGACTCGTGACGCTCGGTTCCCATCACGTAGAGCCCACCGGCATCAACTACCTTCTGGTGCTCGTCGTAACACTCCGCACGATACTTCTCGAACGCAGCCTGGAAGGCGGGATCTCCGTGCTCTTTGGTGCCAGCTTCAGCCGCAGCCAGAAACTCAGGGTTTCCACCCAAAAGGATGTCAGTTCCTCGACCCGCCATATTCGTGGAGATCGTTACGGATCCCACGCGACCAGCCTGGGCGATAATCTCGGCTTCACGCTCATGGTGTTTGGCATTCAACACGTTGTGAGGGACACCTTTTGCTTTCAGCAATTTCGAAAGATGCTCACTCTGGTCGATGCTGATCGTTCCGACCAAGATCGGCTGACCTTTCTGATGAACCTCTTCAATGTCGCGAACAACGGCGTCGTACTTTTCTCGACGAGTTCTATAGACGAGATCAACGTTGTCTTTGCGAACCATCGGGTTGTTCGTTGGGACGAGTGCAACCTCTAGACCGTATATCTGCTTAAACTCAGCCGCCTCAGTGTCCGCGGTTCCCGTCATGCCACCGAGCTTCTCGTACATACGGAAGTAGTTTTGGAACGTAATGGAGGCAAGCGTTTGGTTTTCGCGCGCGACCTGCACCCCCTCTTTGGCTTCAATCGCCTGATGCAGACCGTTTGACCAACGACGCCCTGGCATGAGTCGCCCCGTGAACTCATCGACGATAACGACCTGCCCACCCTGAACAACGTAATCCACGTCTCGCTCAAATGTAGTGTGCGCTCGAAGAGCTTGCTGAACGTGGTGGACCAATTCGATGTTGCTTGGGTCAAAGAGATTCTCGACCCCGAGGAGCTGCTCAACTCGCTTGATTCCCTCATCTGAAAGCGCCGGCTGTTTCGATTTTAGGTCGACCTGAAAATCCTTGTCACGCTGCAGGTGCGGGATTATTCGATTGATGACAACGTACTTTTCCGTCGACTCCTCTGCGGGTCCTGAGATGATCAGCGGAGTTCGAGCCTCATCAATCAAGATCGAGTCAACTTCATCAACGATAGCGAAATAGTGTCCACGCTGAACCATTTCTCCTGCGGAGAACTTCATGTTGTCACGGAGATAGTCGAACCCGAACTCGTTATTCTGTCCGTAGGTGATATCTGCTTGGTACGCCGCGCGACGCCCCTCTTCACTCACGCCTTGATACACGCACCCTACAGAGAGACCCAGGAACGTGTGAATCCTTCCCATCCACTCGGCGTCACGACGCGCGAGGTAATCGTTCACGGTAACAACGTGAACGCCCTTCCCTGTCAGAGCATTCAGGTACGATGGAAGAGTCGCAACAAGAGTCTTTCCCTCTCCTGTGCGCATCTCGGCGATCATCTTGTTGTGAAGAATTGCACCGCCGATAAGCTGCACGTCGAAGTGACGCATCCCCACGACTCGCTTGCCCGCCTCACGCACGACCGCGAAGGCCTCGGGCAAGACGCTATCGAGGCTCTCTCCTTGAGAGATCCTATCCTTAAAGAGCGCGGTCTGTCCCCTGAGATCGTCATCAGACATCGCTTGATAGCGAGACTCGAGGTCATTGATCCTGAGCACCACCGGCTTAAGAGCCTTAAGGATGCGGTCGTTTCTTGTTCCGAAGATCTTTTTAGCGAGGTAAACTAACATAGTTCGCTTTAGCGTCGAGCTTGGGACTATCCCACGAAGTTACAAAAACAGCGAGGATAGATTAGGTCAAACCAGCCTATAATAACAGGGGAACACTGATCTTTTTGGGGGGGGCCAGTCCCCTCTATCCGAGACTTGTAGCCCACCTCGATGACGGAAGGGGGGGGGCTACTCGGCCTGGTCCTGGTCGGTGGATCCCGAAACGGCCCTAAAAAGCTTGTCCCTTAGGCGGTCAGCCACAAAAGAGAGCGCCCGCCCCACAAGAATAGTTTGAATGGTCGCTACGTGAGGGGCTGCCAAAGTGCGAACCCAGCCAGGGCGAAGTACGGCGGGTTGATCGAGCTGCCTCCGGTCAATTCGCCTCGCCACCAAGACCCCTGCACCCACCGCAAGGGCGCTGCATACCCATGGGTGACGGGCAACGTGGCGGCGAACGTCTACGACATCACGCGCCGCCTCAATCTGCTCCCGTATCGACTGCTTTGCCTGTGCGGTCACAGCTCGAACTTCTCCCTCAAGGGCACCTAATTTTGTCCCAAGCTGAAGCTGGGTTTGATGGATCTGTTCACGCAACGCGTGCGAAGGCTCCCCTCCTAAACCTGCCTGTGCATCCATTGAAGTCCTTCTCGCAACGAATCAACAGTCTCTTGGGGAACACCCCGGATCTCACGAACCTTACGCACCCCGCGCGCTGTGAAGATCCAGCTCGTGACCGCGAGTATCGCCGCTACGATGGCGTAAGCGCCCCATACCGGGAGGTTAGGCTGATACGAGACCAGGAGGTACACACAAGCGAAACACATAAACACAAAGGAGAGATACCCTGTCACAGCGCCGAGAGAGAGTCCCATAACTGCGTCACGCGCTCGAATGGCGTCTTCGGTTACCTCAACTCGCGCGAGAGCTATCTCTTGACGCAAAAGCTTCTGGGTGTCCTCAACAATTCCCCGCAGAAGCGGAGTCAGCGTCAGCTCAAACTCACGGCGGAAATCCTCTATCATACCTAAACTCCTCGCCTACGCAGTGCAGCTCCAAGCAGGAGCCCAACACCAAATAACACCCCAAGCGAGCGCATAGGATAGCGTTGAATCACGCTTCTGACGTCGTTGCGCGCCTCACGAGACGTTACTCCTGACAGGTATTCAGCGCTTGACTCAAGCCGTCGCGCGACACGTTCCACGCTTTTGCCCACGCGCTTCGATACACCCTGCTCCTGGCGCAACGAATCAGCGACCGTTCGCACCTTCTGGCTCAGCGTTCGCAAGAGCTTCCCTGTCCGCTCCATTGCGGCTTTACCGTACGCCTGTCGCTCGCTCTCGAGCTCCGGACTCTCTATTTGTGGCTGGCTTGGCTGAAATGTCTCGCTCGGTTGTGTCATGTTTCCCTCTTTAATGTCATTCGTGTCGTAGGGAAGTTACCCCCAGAGGACCCGGTTTCATTATGACTTGGCTCAGTAAGGAGTTTTTGCTACCGCGATTGTCGGCTCCATAGTAGGTTACTCACCACATCGAAAAACAGGACTCTACAATGTCGACACAACGCAACCCCGCGATTCGCTCCATCATGATGCCTCGAGACACCAACGCACTCGGCAGTATCTTTGGAGGGCACATCCTCAGCCTCATCGACTTGGCCGCAGGCCAGCACGCGCGCTCCGTAGCTCCTAAGAAATATGTGACGAAGATCATGCGAGAGGTCGAGTTTATCGCGCCCGTCTATGTGGGCGATTCGGTAAGCTTCTATTGCGCTACAACGAAGACGGGACGCACATCAATTACCGTTCAAGTTGAAGTTGAAGCGACTCGCGGCATCGACCAGTTACATACTTCTCGAGTTACCACTGCTGAGGTGATCATGGTCGCAGTAGACAGCCAGAATCGGCCGATTCCGATCTTTGATCAGGCGTAGCGCAGCGGCTGTCTACCTCCCGACAAGCACAAGCGGTCGCGATTCAATTCTCGATCACCACACATACCCGGCCCGTCGGGAGACGGGTCCTCCGGTTGCACGGAGTTTCATACTATTCGCCCGGACGGCATGTATCCTCAAGGGCCAGTGCGGCGATCCACGATCCGGTAGTCACTATCCGTTGCTATTCAATTGGCAATTACCACGCATACCCGGTCCGTCGGGGGACGGGCGCTAAGCATCCTTTCGGTTCATGAGCACCCGCTCAACGGTATCAACGATAGCTTGCGTGGTCCGATCGATCTCGATGTTGGCGAGGTCTCCTTCGTGCGCAGCGCCGAAGGTTGTCTTCGCGAGGGTCTCGGGGATCAACGATATCTTAAACGTGGAGGCAGCCCGATCTACCTGAGTAATCGTGAGGCTCGCCCCATTAACGCCGATGTAGCCCTTTTCAAAGATGTACTTTATCAAATCAGATGGAACCTGAAACGTCACAACACGGCTGTGCTCAAATCTCTCCTGCCGAACAATCGTTGCGACCGTGTCGACATGACCGGAGAGGATGTGCCCGCCAACCTCATCACCAAATTTAAGGGAACGCTCCGCATTAACAAGATCCCCCGCCTTAAGTGTCTTGAGAGAGGTGCGCGCAAGGCTCTCTGGAACCAGATCAAAGAGAGCCTCATCACCTTGCGCATGCGTAACGGTTAAGCAACATCCATGAATCGAGATGCTTGCCCCGATAGCTACCCCAGACAGGAAGCCTTGAGGAAATACGAATCGAGCTGTGACGACTTCGCCTCTGGCCACTATCTCCGCCACTCGCGCCTGCGCTTGCACAATTCCGGTAAACATAACCTCAGCTCCGTTACAAAAGTGAGATCGCTCGAGCCCAAATATCGGTGGGCGCAATCCCCTCGCCCGTTGCGAGAATATCACGACGCTCAAGCCCAAGTCCTCGCGCCACTTCGGCGAGAAGTCTTTCATGCTGGCTCCGCTTCTCTTTGTCGAGCTTGGTAGCAACGACGGGGCAGTGTTTTCCACTCTCGACACACATCCGCTGAATCGCAGACTCATCTTCTTGGGGCTGTCGACGACAATCATTCAAGAGGATCACGACTTTGAGCTGATTGCGATTACGTAGGTAGTCC
>JALRCK010000249.1 GCA_023262305.1 Deltaproteobacteria bacterium | reverse complement strand
GGCCACACCAGATCGCCGAAGCTGGTCGGCAGGTGCTCCGCTTGGAGGTCGAAGGCGAGTGCCGCGAGGGCCTCCTCGACGAAGACCGGCTTCTCCGTGAGCCCCAGCCGAATGACATTGTCTGAGGACCGATGCATTCAAGCTCAATCTGCAGAGCCAATTTAAAAATGTCGAAAAGATTCTCGGGAACCTGGAGTTCATGCTTGTAGTCATCAAGCGCCTGCTCATAGAGCCGCTTCTCTTTGTGAGCCTTGGGGAATACCCCATCAGTGCCAAGCTTTGCTTCAAGATGAAGTAACTTGAGCGAGCGCATGGCTGCCTGCATCTTGGAGAGCTGCAGCGGAGACTCTGGCTCCAGGATTGCCACCAAGTCTGCCTCGGTTAATTCGTAAAATGGAAGGCAGGTCGGACTTGATAAGACCTCATCTCGGTGTGACTTGCCCAGGTGCACGTGGAAGACCGGTCCCTGAAGGGTCTCATACTCTCCAGTCAGGTCGAGCAAGATCAGCTTGGATCTGTTACCTGCGCACTGCTCCACCAGACGCGCGACCGTGCAGCTCTTCCCCCCTCCGGAGCTCCCAACAACGGCGAGATGTCGCCCGATAAGGCGCTCCGGCGCGAACGCCAGATCGACTCCTTGGTAGCGCTGGGCGTGAGCGAGGTCGAGCCGTATCCCCTCTACTACCTCCCCTTGGCACGATGAGCGGTCCTCAAGAATTGCTTGAACAACATGTGTAGGGGGCCTCTGTACGTGCGTCCCCACCCCTGGTAGCTCACGGGCGCCGGGGCAGATCGCTTGGGTTGAGGCCTCTATCGATGCGATGAGCTTCACATGCGCGTGTGTGTGTTGAGAGCGTTGAAGTGAGAGCACCTCACCAATAATCGTCATGGTCACGCCCGGGGCCATCAGGAGCTCCCCGATCTGAATCGATGAGGCGAGCGCCGGCTGAATCGCGACGATGATAAGCGAGCCCCTGATCTCTGTGACGATACCGAGGGGCACAGCAGCTCCATCGACCCGTTTCTGCGCCACCTTGTCAGGTGGCGACTCCTTACGAGCTGATGATGACGGAGGCGATGCGTTCATACCTTGAAAACCATGTACCTACTTCCCAATCTCGCTATCGACACCGCTTCTATAAAACTCATGCAGTGGGGGCTCCTTTGTTACTCTTTCCATCTGCCTCAAGCTGCGAGGAACTCATAGGCTCAAGTGACTACCGGCACAAAGGGACAGCCATTCCAAACGCTTAGCACTTTTCACCAAGCCCCCCCTACATCCTCTGAGAGTGACGGTGGGAGCCAAGGAGTCTGTCCCACACCCCTCCATCTGACTCTAATTGGTGTGCATCTGGCACGGGATCCTTCTCAGCAAGCAATCGCCGAATGTCAGGAATAGGTCCCCCGCTGCGTATCGCAGCAAGCGCTAACGCCAGCCTCCTCGCGTTTGATAGGCGCATCTCAGACTCTGCACGTGTCGCGGCCTCGAAGCCTACACTATCTCGATCATGAGCCATGACTCTCTCGAGCACCGAAAGCAGGGAGGACGTCGAAACGGGCGAGAAGAATAAGGTGCCTCCTCCATCGCAATGTCTAGGACTCCACGCCCCTCTTACCACGGGACACCCGCACGCCAGTGCAACATGACTCCAATCTGATTCAGCGCTCCCCAGATTTGGCATGACCAGCGCCTCCGCGGCCGCAAGCGCGAGCAGGGTCTCACGGCTCTCCTCATACAAATGACGATACGGGACCCCCTGAAAGAGCTGCCGCACCTCCTCCTCCAGTTTTTCTGCTCCTCCGATAAACAGGATCCCAAGGCCACCCATCTGACGGAGCGCCTCCGCTACAACTCGAAGGTTGGCTGTTCTCTCTGGAGTAACACGGTGCCCGGCAAAAACGACGTAGCGCTCCTTAACTTCGAGGGTTCTCCGGGCATATCCGCGCTCGGCAGCCTGCATGCACGCAAACACTTGAGTCCCTCCATGCCAGAGCGGCACCACATGAAAGCGTGAGGCTCCGATATGGTGATACTGGGACTCCAGCACATCACGGATATCTTCGCCTCCGCACAGCACGGCGTCCGCCATCTGAAACGATAGTCCACGAGCACATGCACACAGCTCCCTGTTCACTAAATTCAATTCAGTCGCGGCTGAAGTGCCGAGGACAACGCTCGGAACTCCGAGAGCCGTGGAGCTATCCGTTGAGACAAAGAGGGATGCGCCGAGACGCCGAGCGAGGGTCCCATTCACTTGTCGTATCGAACTTCTCAAGAAATTGTTGAGCGGTGGAGCCTCACTCGTCGGCAGCGGCATCTCTCCTGTAACGATACCACCGCGATCGAGGACGATCACGTCCTGTCCAAAGGGCATCTCGCGCCACTCCTTGAACACCTCAAGCCAGAGTGACGCCTGAGAGCTCCCATCCGCAAACACCACACCATCAACAACAATCGGTCCCTGTTGAGGGAGAGCGGCATCACGCGAGGGGGATCTACCTGAGATGACAGGGAATGCCATCTCACTTTCTTCCGGATAGCGATCTACATGCTTGTTGTAATTTCGCTTATTACACATGTGCATGTGGTAGCACGCAAAATCGAAGGATACATTTTCTATCCGATATCCCTTCCGGAGCATCCGACCCAAGAAGAGGCTCTCGCAGCCATTCTTTCCAAGCTGAATATCGAGACCACTCGCATCTACGGGAGCCTCAAGGACCCATGCATCGCTAGAGAGCTGATGAAACGACCATGCACTGGTATGCTCAGAGCTCACATCCCTGCGAGTTGACACGTAAACGGCTTGATAAAGATCAACTGAGCGCAGGAAGGAGAGCGTTTCATCGAAACAGATGTCCCCATTCGCCAATACTACTATCTCTCCGCGGCATCGCTCGTTCGCCGCGCGTACGAGATCAGCAAAGGTTTGCCGTCCCTTAGGCACCAGGATCGTTTCAACCTTTGGGTCCGCGAGAAGCTTCTCCCCTTCAGCGCCTTCCTCTACAAGAAGTAGTATGCGAGAGAGCAAGGGATTGTCGCAATTTCGCCTCAAACACGCTTGCAGCTCGGCGTGTCGCTCAAAGTCATCGTCCTTGTAGAAACAGGTGACAAGGGAGATCGGTTTCGTCATATCCACTCCGGCTATACGTGTGACAGCGTGGGCCTACAGCTCCCTTGATACGGCTAAAATCGGGGATTTTTACAGGTTTCTTGAGCACCATTTTGCCTCTCCAAAAACCGCAAAAAACCCACGACCTTTCAGAGGCTTAGCTTTTCCTCTCTTTTACCCTTGTACCACCTCCGCCCCCCCTCTTACTCTATTGTGTATGCCATCCGATTCTGACCGAGTTGCACATTTCCTCCCTCACTTCTTTGAAACCGACGACCCGAGGCGAGCTCGCGAGTTGATACTTACCAACACAGAGTCCATGTCGACCGAGGAGCGCTGGGTCAAAGAGACCCCCTACCTTGTGGAGAAGATGCATCGAGAGATCCCTTTCTCCAGAAACGACGTGGTGCTCGATTTTGGATGCGGAATCGGGCGGCTGGCAAAATCCTTGGTGGATAGCGTTGGGTGCCGGGTCATCGGCGTGGATATAAGCTCATCGATGCGTCGGATGGCGGCGGAGTATGTCGGAGGAAGCAATTTCAGAGCGATCTCTCCAGACCAACTCGACACAGAGATCAGTCAGGGTCTCAGATTTGACCACGCCTATGCGGTCTGGGTACTTCAACATGCAGTGGATGTCTATGCCGAGATTCGCCGACTTCGAGACTCCGTCAAGCCCCTCGGGAAATTATACTTCGTAACCGCCCCAGGACGGTGCGTTCCGTGTGACCTCGGCTGGGTTAACGACGGAATCGACATGTTCCAAGCTATCACCTCACACGGTTTCCGGGAGCTTACGAGAGAGAAAATGGATCTCTACCCAGACCATGGAGATCCCCAAAAGTCACTCTGGTGCGTCACGTACGAACGGATTGGATAATTTACCACTGGGAGCTACCTCACTACTACCGTGAGAGCTTGGTCAAGACGGTCTCAGGATTAACAGGCGCGCCGTTTTTGCGAACTTCGAAGTAAAAATTGCGTCCCTTTGCGTCAGGGGATGAGGTTGTGGCGATCTTCTGATCCTTCTCGACGACGTCTCCCGCTTTTACCGCCACGGACCCGAGGCGCCCGTACAGGGAATAACTCCGACCTCCATGCTCAACTACAACCACTTGATCGTATCCCGGCATCATTCCAGCAAAAACGATCTTGCCACCGAGAACAACAAAGACATCGCTGTTGGGGGCAGTGGAGAACTCAACGCCTTTGCTGCGGACCATGTCAGCAAAGTTCGTCAGCTTTGACCGACCGAATCCCTGCAGAACCTCTCCTGCAACCGGTGCTGAAACAAGCGATTGAGCCTCAAAGAGGCTCGGGTGCAGCACTGTCTTCTGCAGAGCAGGCTCGTTGTCTTTTGAATCAACGGCAGACCCGGCATCTGTTGCATCAGATTCAGGAGAAACGACATCTTCCTCATCCACCTCATCAT
>JALRCK010000248.1 GCA_023262305.1 Deltaproteobacteria bacterium | reverse complement strand
GGAGGCGATCAGGAGGAAGAGCGCTCGAATGACTCCGGTGTGGGCTGAGATGTACAACGAGGTGAGAAGAGACTCGCTCGGCGAGGTCGTCGTTGAGAGGGTGCCCCGTGCGACTAAGCCTGTGCAGTCGTCAAACACGGCGAGCTCTGAGCTGGTACCATGCTCCTCGAACCAACGCCGGTACGATTCGATATCAGATGCGAGCTTGTCAGCCCAGGGCTCCCGTCTGTCGAGAAGCTCTTGCTGGAGCACGGACGGCTCCTCTGCTCCACCTTGGAGGTGATGGATGACGAGCACAACCCCCAGGAAGGCTAGGACGCAGGCGACCACCCACAGCACAACCATGGCTGCAAAACGAGCACCAGCTCCCCTGCCGCCGCCCTTGAGCCAGCTCAGGTCGTTGTCATTTGGATTGGGTAATCCGTCGACCGCCACAAAACCTCGAAAAATCCCTTTAAGACCAGTAACCGCCAGGGAGTCTAAGACCCTCCTCCCAGCAGATCAAGCTAAACACGACCTACCCCCCCTAAAGACCCCTCCAAGCTGAAACAGCCTAAACTGTTGATACCCAGATCGGGCGTAAAAAGTCCTCATGGGCTCTCACTTCTTAGGACACGTTTCCATCAGTTCGTTTCATACCTCTGGTGGAGGCATCTTGTGGTCTATTAATTTCGACCCAAGGGCAGCCTACAGATAGCTCTTCGGTATTTTTCTTATTTTACAGAATACCTGGAGCATTTTGTCTCGTTCTCTGGATACGAGAACGCGAGGTCGTGCGGACTTAATTGGTCTAAACGGCTAGTTATAGTTGGGTGTGCACATGTTTAAAAGATGTATTTTTCTCTCACTTCTCTCACTAACACTCGTAACATCAGTAAGTTATGCTGACGGCGGTGGATCGTCCGACGACCGGGCGCGCTCATCAGCCTCTGATAGGGCGATGGCCAAGAGAATGACTTTTGGGCAGGCGGGCTCCGAGGAGACAACTGAGGCAGTGGCCCACTTTGCGCGCTCTCGCGCTTTGATAATCGCAGCCCTGCGTGAGTTTGATAAGGGACGGAAAATAGCTAATCCTTCCGAGTTGTTAGACTCGGTTCAGTGGCGTAACACCCTGATTGATCGAGCTGAGGACCTTGATCGGGTTCTAGACCCGCAACCCCGCGCAACAAAGGGAGGAATTAAGTTTCAGGCAGACCCGAGGCTTTTACCTGAAGCAAGCAGATAGGATCAGGAGATTACTATTAGAGGCAGATGAACGATGGACGGCGGTGACGTAATACCAGGCTTGAACGAGGACTGGACATTCGCAGGAGCTAAGATCTTCGAGTGGATGGCTGGATTCATGATGTCGTTTTTGTTCGCCAACATGGTGGACAAGCCGGCTCAGTGGATGCCGGTGCTGCTCGCGATCTGGGTAGGGTCAACGTTCTCGCTCGCACTTCTCCGAAAGAAGTTCCCAGATGAGGAGCGTGGTGTTCGGAATGTGGTGATGGTGACGTGTGGGTTTGAGCCTCCAGGCATCCCGGCACCTTCAAAGCTTCAGCCCTTGTGGAGCGGTGCTCCCATCAAGGCTGTTAAAGAGGAGTGCCTCTATGCGCAGCTGGGACTTGAGGAATTAAGGAATAGGCCGAGTCAGGATGCACGTCGTCCTGGTCGCCAGTAGGAGTTTACGAGAGGTTTGTATGGGTAAGGCTCGAATGGTCGCTCCAAACGTCAGAGAGGTTGTCGGTGACACACGTCTCAAGGCCACTCGTTCTGAGAACGATACGATTCGCTTGTGGGAAAACTACAAGGACCAGGCGCTCATGTGGCGCTCGTTATCATTAATTCAATTCCCGGCTACGTTCGCCGCGCTGATATTCGCCACCGTCATGTGGTCGACACGAGTTGTTAACTTAACTGTTCCATCCAAGCCTGAGCCTGGCATCCACGTTGCTCAAGATATTCCTGACACTGAGTTCATCAACGCCGCCAACACCTACGTGAATCTCGTAGCGACGTATCAGCCCGGAACTGCTCGCAAGCAATTTGAGGTCGCCCGCTCGATGCTTAAGGAGCCGATGTATACTAAATTTGGTGAAGAGATGATGGTGTCGGAGCTTGGCGCGATTGAGAGCACTGGCCGCACGCAGGTGTTCTTTACCGATCCCCTTCGCACCAAGGTCACACGCAATGGGAATGAGGTCACCGTGAATCTCGTGGGAGAGCGCTGGAAGGTCATTCAGGGAAGCCCGCTTCCAACCGTTACCAGCCGCTTTACGATTACCATGTCAACGATACCTCGTAATCCGCTCAATCCCTACGGGATTGTGATTACGTTGGTGTCATTTAAGGCAAGCATCGAAGGCGAACAGCCGGCTACAGACGGCGGTCAGTCATAAGGAGTATGAGTATGAGACAGAAAGTTACGATTCAAGGGATAGCGGCTCGCATAGCGCTCGCTCTCACCGTCACTCTCAGCAGTTTCACCACCGCATTTGCGCGTGACGTGGAGTACAACTCCGGGTCAGGCGAGATCGAGGTGTACGTCAACGTGGGAGAGCCGACAGAGCTCGTCTTCGAGGGCGGAAAGATCAAGGACGGCTTCAAGAACTCCAACGCTGGAATCGCTCTCGATAAGAAAGACTCCTCGCTTGTGGTCTTCGGTAAGGAGAGCATGAATGAGAACGGAGAGGCTATTCTCGTCCGGCTTGATGATGGTCGATCCTATCCGATTCGTATTCGCCGAGCTAATTCAGACAACCCTCGAGACGCACAGATCCTCATCTCCGACGGCAAGGGAGCTATGGGAAGTGATGAGGAGGAGGCGCCATATAAGGAGCGCTCCTACGATTACGCGCCTCCAAGCAAGGTTTCAGGTCTGATGCGTGAGATGGTTCTTGTGGCTGAGTTTGGAAAGAAGAATATTCCGGGCTACACGATGAGTGAGCGTCACAAAGGACAGACCGTGGTGAGTGATGGCGCTGTCTTGGCAAAGATCGACAAGATCTTTGTTGGTCCAAACCTGTGGGGCTATGTGCTCGACACGACAAACCTCCTCGACCAATCACAGAAGTTGAATGCTGCGACCTTCCGTATCGATGGAACTCGCGCGATATCATCGTCGAACTGGGACCTCGCTGCGCGACCCCTCAACGTCGAGGAGCAGATATCCGGAAAGCATAATGCAAAGGTCTATATCGTAACCCGGTCTCGATAACGCAAAGGTGCTCATATGATGCAGTTTCTTAAAGACCTGCCAGTCAGGCTTAAAAGTGACAGAAAGACGCAGCTCATGGCCGTGGCGGTCGTGGGTTGTGTGATGTACCTCGCGCTTGCACCGCAAGCTCCGCGACGTGGTGCTGCGCGTCCGAAGCCTAAGGCAGAGACGGTTGCATCTCACAACGATCCGAATGAGCGGTGGACCGACCTGATTGAGCGATTCAATGGACAGTTAAACCAACTTACGACGCAGAGTACGGCATTACGCGAAGACCTCGACGCGCAGAAGAAAGCGATGCAGGAGTACGAAGCGACAACAGCAGAGATCTTCAAGAAGATCCTTGAGCGACTCGCCGAAGTTCAGAACAACACAGGTTCTGTTCAGCCTACTGCGGGAAACCCGCAAAGCATCGGTGAGATTTCGGCCCCTGATCTTGTCGGTGCACAGGCTGATGAGCTTGAGACCTTGGGTGCTCCCGACGTGGCAGCCGCGCCGCCTGCGCAGCCGATTAAGCCGAAGCTCGCAGCGCTCATGCCGGGTGACTCGGTGCGCGTGAAGCTCCTCGCCGGCGTGAACGCGCCGACCGATGGAACTCCCTACCCCGTCGTTCTTAAGTTTATCAGTGATGTGATGGGTCCCGATGGTAATAGCGTGCCACTCGGAGAAGCCCGCATCATCGCAGCTGCACAAGGGTCACTTACGGATGCTCGAGTGCTCTTCCGGCTTACTCGTCTTTCCGTGCGGCTCCCAAATGGAAAGCGAAAAGAGTTTCCGATCGATGGTTGGATCGTAGGTGAAGATGGAATCCGAGGTATGGAGGGTGTCTTGATCGATCCGATCGGCAAAGCCATCGTCGGTGCCGGTATGGCGGGTGGTCTCGCGGGTCTCGGTCAGGGAATTGCGGCAGCTAACGTGCAGAACCAGATCTACAGTAACGGTAACTCGCAGAGCAGCGTGAATGCGAACGATGTACCAGCGTATGCTGGTGGTGTCGCCCTCGCGTCAGCCGCGACTGAGTGGCAGCAGATCATACAAGACAGACTTAACCAGCTCGTTCCCGTGGTGCAGGTGCTCTCCGGTCGCGAGGCGACAGCGGTATTCTCGCAGTCAGTGGCGATTCCAGAGCTTCTGGAGCAGCTTGACGAGGAGAGCCCCGCGGTTGTGTTTACGAGTTTAGATTAAGGGATGAAGAGGTGAGTGTTATGAAAGCTACACGACTCGCAATAATTCCTCTGGTAGGAGCGCTCCTGACAGGATGCTCCTCTATAACGCACGTTCTTAACCCGTTCTATGAGACCCCGTCAGAGGTCGCATATTTCGGCGAGAAGAATGATGCTGCCCTC
>JALRCK010000247.1 GCA_023262305.1 Deltaproteobacteria bacterium | reverse complement strand
TGCACTGCAAAAGATCCGCGTTATCGCAGGCGCCTCGCCCCAACTAACGACATTAAAAACCGCTATCCAACTTGTACAAATGACGCCCATCGGCGAATATCGTGACCATGAATTCCGGTGCCGCCGTTCAAAGAGACGAGCTCCCCCCCATCCATGCAGAGACCCTTGGTACGAATGGACCCACTGTCGTTATGCTGCACGGCTGGGGACGCTCCCTTGAAGCCCTTCGACCCCTCGGGGAGCTCCTTGCTCAAGATTGCAAGGTGGTGTTAATCGACCTGCCCGGATTTGGTCGCTCACCTCTCCCCCAAGGTGCCTCAAATGACGGCGGCGGCTGGGGTACACTCGAATACAGCGAGCGAGTAAAGGCATACCTCGATCACTCCGGAATCCGAGAGTGTATCCTCGTCGGTCACTCCTTTGGCGGTCGGCTCTCCGTTCAGCTCGCCTCCCGCTATCCCGGTCTCGCAAAGGGGGTGGTTCTGATCGGAAGTCACGGCTTAAAGCGTACGCGCCCCCTGACTCAGGAGGTTCGAGTCCGAATCATCAAAGCTCTTACCTCCACTGCTAAAGCGATCGATGGGGTAACTGGTTCTCGAATCTTCGCTCACCACCTCGCTCCAAAGTTCGGCTCGCGAGATTACAAGGCGGCTGGCGACCTCAGAAAGACCCTTGTGAAGACCGTCAACGAGGATCTCTCCCTTCAGGTCCCCAACATCTCGTGCCCAACACTCTTACTCTGGGGAGTCGATGATCAGGAGACACCACTTGATCTCGCTCGAAACTTTAACCGCTTAATCCCCGACTCCACCCTTCACATCTTTCCACACAAGGGGCATGAACCGTTTGCTGATGTAGGCTCACACCTGCTCGCTCAGTACATGCTCGAATTTTTCACAGTGCGGGGGTTGCGTGCTCGCTAAACTGGCTCTCCTCATCATCGTGGTTTCTAACCTCTCCTTTGCATGGCGACGGACACTCGCCTACCTCCGCTATTTTCAGCAGGAGGAATACAACAATAAACGCTTCATCTCTTGGATACGATCCAACCGAGCCTATGACACACGCGGAACCCTCATCCTGCTCGTGGGAGTGGCGGCTCACTTGATATGGAGGGGATCCGTCCCCACCTTTTTGATCTCCCTCGCCGCTCTCTCAGCGCTGGTAGTGGTCGGCTATGTAATCGAAGGCGACCCCCGCACCACAGGGAAGATACGGCTAGCGATGACCGATCGGGCATCAAAGACCGCCTATCTCGCCTATGGGCTGCTCAGCCTCATCGCTTTGACTCCCCTCGTTTGGCTTTGGTGCGCTGCCTGCTGTTCTGCGACTCCGCCGATCACCGCAGCGCTCCTCTCTGGTGTCGTCACAACACAGCTCGTCCCCGTCGCATTGATGCTCGCTACAACGATCCTCTCACCCGCTGAAAAACGCGTTCAAAAGTACTACTACACCGATGCAAAGCGGATCCTTGCTGAATACGACCCATTCATTATCGGAATCACCGGAAGCTACGGAAAGACCGGAGCTAAAGCTGCGCTCGGCGACCTCTTAACTCAGACCCTGGGCAGCACCTTCTGGCCAAAGAAATCGATCAATACCGTCATGGGGATCACACGTACAATCCGAGAGACGATGCGTCCCCATCACAAGTACGCGGTGATCGAGATGGGAGCCTACACTATTGGTTCTATCAAGCGCCTCTGTGATTTCACTCCACCGAAGGCTGCTCTCGTTACCGCCGTTGGAATCATGCACCTTGAGCGCTTCGGCAGCCCCGAGAACGTGTACCTCGCGAAAAGTGAGATCGCTCAGGCGCTCCCCGACGATGGAATCCTTGTATGCAACGGTGACAGCCCAAATGCTCGCCGCATGGCGCAGGAGCACCGCAAGAAAACAACACTTCTCTACGGGTTGGATCTCTCCAAGGGACCCCTCGATTGCTTCGCTACCGATATAGCCTACGACGAGAGTGGAACCTCCTTTGTGGTTCACTATCGCGGCGAGCGCTTCCCCGGAAAGACGCCGTTGCTGGGTAGCCCTGCTCTTTCGAATGCGCTCGGAGCATTCACGATGGCGTGCGCTCTTGGCGCTGAGCCAGCATTCGCAGTTGCGTGCCTTGGAAACCTTCCGCCCGTTGATAATCGACTGGTCCTTGATAAGGGGGCAACCGTCTCCTACCTGCGCGACGCCTACAACTCGAACCCGACCGGGTTTGAGGCAGCACTCGATGTTCTAAAGGCGCTCCCGGCAAAACGCCGCATCCTCATTACCCCCGGGATGATCGAGCTCGGCGATATGCAGGCTGGGGAAAACCACCGCCTAGCACGCATAGCAGCATCTGTGTGCGACCTCGTCTACGTAGTGGGGCATACCAACCGCGATGCGCTCATCGCTGGACTTACCGAGGGAGGTCTCCCCCGAACCAAGATCATTCTTGCAGATACACGTGATGAGGCGTTTTCAGTTTTAGGTGAGCAGAGCGCTCAAGGGGATCTGATATTGATTGAGAACGATCTTGGAGATCTCCACGAGGGAAGGGTGAGGTTCTAAGTGGCGAACACAAAGCGTACAAAAGTGGCGGTGATGTTTGGCGGTCGCTCGGTCGAGCACGAGATCTCTGTAATCACCGCACTTCAGTTGATGCAGGCGGTTGATCCTGCCGTCTACGATGTCATTCCGGTCTACATCGCTCCCAATGGCGGGTGGTACACGGGGAGCGAACTCCTCGACCGCAGCTTTTACGCTCAGGTTCCCGCAAGCCTCACTCGACTCACAGAGGTGACGCTCCTTCCCAAGCCTGGCATCCGTGGACTCACCCGCCTCTCCCGCGGTCGATGCGGGATCGTGCAGGGCGATTCGGTTATCCCTGTGGATGTTTTTCTCCCTGCCTTCCATGGACAGTATGGCGAAGATGGTTGCATCCAGGGGTTGTTTGAGTTGGCTGACATGCCCTACACCGGCAGTAACGTTGTCGCCTCCGCCATAACCATGAACAAGTACACCTGCAAGATGTACCTCAAAGAGCACAATATCCCGGTGCTCCCCGGCCTCCTCGTCTCTCGGGATCAGGCGCAGAGAGATATCGGCGACATCGTCCGTTCAGTTCTTTCGTCGGATGGATTCTCAAAGCTCCCCCTCTTCGTGAAGCCGTGTAACCTAGGCTCTAGTATCGGCGTATCAAAGGTAAAGGAAACGCACGAACTTGCTCCAGCACTTGCCAAGGTGTTTCGCTACGATACACATGCGCTAATCGAGCCCTGCGTCTCCGAGATAATGGAGATCAACTGCTCTGTTCGGGATTACAACGGGGTGCAAGCCTCAGTGGTAGAGGTTCCGGTATCCCAGTCTGGGGTTCTCTCCTACGAGGAGAAATACCTTCGCGGCGGAGGAAAAAAGACCGGCCAATCCCAAGGCATGGCGAGCCTTACCAGAGTTATCGATCCTCAAGACCTAGACGCGGAGATCCGCGACAGGGTCGTAGAGCTCGCGAAGCGCTCGTTTGCCCTCTTGGGCTGCTCCGGCGTTGCTCGCCTCGATTTTATCGTCGACCTTGCCAGCGGGGCGCTCTACTTCAATGAGCTCAACGCCTTTCCAGGCTCCTGCTCATTTTACCTCTGGGTTCGCTCTCGCCCTCGGGTTCTGTACACCGAGCTCATTCACAACATGATAGAGACCGCTCTGAAGCACCATGCCACTGCCGCGTCCCTTGATCGCAACATCGGGCTGCGCGCATTAAAGAACTAATAGGCAGCACAGCGTGTGGTGATGCAGCTCGAACCTCGCCCCTACGACCGAGACTGGTCGCGTATAGAGCCACAACCTTTGAGCGTACGAGAACCTACCCGAACATACTGCGGGTCAAGCCCTTCAGGACCGCTCGAATATCATCCCGGCGCTGCTTAACAACTGCAGCTAGGGGATCGGGAAGGGGCCCCCCGTTCTTCCATTTGTCAACCTGGCTGTCGGAGCGCATCCCCTGCTGAACAAGGTGGTCGGGAATCGGCTCAATACCGAGCAGTGCGCACGATATCTGCGTCATATTGATGGCACCTGAATTCCCCCTATCTTTGAGTCTGAGCCCATCGTGTTCATTGGGGACCTCCCCCGCTCTGAGGAGCGTAGGCACAGCACTACCTGATGCTACGGTAACGACCTTTGATTTGAGTCGTGCATTGCCCTTCAATGGTTTGAGATCGCCGATCCTTACTTCCCGCGAGCCCTGGGGTCGCAAAACGATCAGAGTCGGACACGGATCAAAATCTCTGCTTGCTAGGATAGCAGCACGTTGTGCGTGTTCGGTCAGAATGCCAACAGCGTGTGCGGGCGTGAACTCGCGCGTTCTCCAGAAAGAGAGCTCAAGAGCCGTTGTTCGTACCAAACGTAGCTGTTTATGCAATCTGCGCCCCACGCTAGGCTCGAGAACGTCCTGACCGGCGATGCCCGTCACCGCGTGTCCACGACCGTCGAGGAATGCCTCAGCTTGTCGGTCCGTCACGCGCGTAAGGTTCTCCACAACCGCGAGGGTCAGTATCGGGTCTCGCCTACCTCCTGGATTCACAGAGTCTCG
>JALRCK010000246.1 GCA_023262305.1 Deltaproteobacteria bacterium | reverse complement strand
CAGTAATCCCCTTTTTCTTGCACGCTGCTTTGAGCTCCGCACCAAGGGCGTCTAATGCTGACTGACTCATAGGCTGCTGCTCCCCTTCTCTCTCTGTTTCAAACCTATCATCTCGCTTCGGATCCCATCTGGTCAAAAAACTGCCCGTCCTCCGCATCAACCTGAACATCATCATCTGAGTTCACAACGGGGAGCCCCGCTCGAATCGCCTGGATCTCAAATTCCATCTCATCGGGATTAGAGGGTGTGTACACACGACTCTTCGGATCCGTCAATGGCACACCTTCTCCGGTGCCCTGCCAAGAATGTCGCCACAAACCGAAGTAGCGGAGGTTCCTTTGGTAAGCGCCTTTAAGAAGTGAGATGAGCTGCTCGGGTGTTACTGCCTTGCCAACCGTTATTTCCGTTGGATAGGCGAAACTCTGCCCATCAAGGGTGTACCCATCCCCACCTTTCAACAACTCGAACCGTTCGACCAGGTGCTCCTCTACCGCATACCCGAGTGATTCATCATCATTACCGTCGTAGCACCCCTTGCACGGATTCCGCACGATGGTCGCGACTGCCTCCAGTTGCTCCCGTGCAAGGTTGGACATCGCCCTAAATGAATCCCGGTCCAAATTATCTTCGAGCATCACGATAGCGTAATTCTTTGCCTTCGGATTTGTGAGGATATTGTACTCGAAGAGCCTGCGAGCATCGGCGATGATGTTGAGGTATTGAATCTGGGCATCGCTGTTTGACCGACGGATCTCGCGACGAAATTCCTCAGGGGATGTCCGAACGAATGGCGCCTCGTAGGGTGGGTTGCGGTAACGTCGTTGGGCTGGACCATTTGCGAGGTACAACCCAAGATGGAGGTTTCGCCCATCAGCATTGAGTCGCGTAATCAGCTCTCGGAGATAGCCGAAATCGTTTCCGAAGGTGCCGTCAACGAGTACCGCGATGTACGGTTCCTGAACACGAGCGGAGAGCAAGGCAGCAACATTGGTCTCGACAACTGGTCGTGCTTGAGGTTGCAACGCGTACAACATCGCGTATCCGCGAGCTTGCCCGCCTACCCACGGCAGTCCTCCATCTCCAGACGGGTTGGATGGCAGGTACGCACCGCCCCGCCGCGTCCAACCACCAACCATAAAATCGTCCTGATCAGATTCGCTTGAGGAGGTGGGCACGGGCGTATTCACCGTTGCGCCCCCCTTACCCTTCTGCGATGCCGAGTCGGTATCATCTTCACCATCGGGAGCGGTCGATGGCGTGACCGTTGCCGGCACTGCTGGTGTAGGCGTGTCGTCCGGACCAGTATAATCGCCTCCATCTATGAGCAACGCCCCGCTTCTAAGGGATGGAGTAGTGGGCGTGGCGAAAGCGGCGGCATCATCGGATGATGAGGAGGAGGGGTCCTCTCCGGACAGAGAGACAACGGGATCACTCTCTGTTCGCGGACTCGCGTAGCGCCACCACGAATGCCCAGATGTCGATGAATCTCGTGTGAACGCGTGCACCACTAGCGCGGTGGCGAGCCCGATGGCGATAGCAGCTAACAATCGTATTCGAATCTCTAGGAACTTACTCATACGAACGATACGATATGCCTCTCTCCCTGTGGCCAAGAGGCATTCTTCGCGGAAAGCCTGCCCCCCCGCGGCGGGAGCGGACGGTGCCTCGTCTCTCTAGGATACGAATTAACGCAAGCCGGTGCTATCGGAAAGAATAAAACGCTCCATCGAATTCAGCATCTTCCCAGGATCCCTTAGAAGTTGATGGGAATCCTCGAATAACTCCAGCATAACTTCAGGTCGTTGAGAGGCGAACTCTTCGCTCTGCGATACCGGAACCACTTCGTCCTGAGTTCCGTGAATGATTAACGTAGGAACCGGCAGCTGAAGCTTGCGCGCATCGAGCCCCCGCAGCTCCTCCACAAATCGGTAGTGAACCGGGACCTCTCTTCCACTCTCCAGGTCAAGCACCGGTGCTACCCCACTCTCACGCCAGATACGCTCTCGCTCAGGCGTGAGGAGCCCACTCCGAGGATCCCAGGGATCAAAGACCGGAGCCAACAGAACCATTCGCTCAAGGTGTGTGCGAACGGATGAATTCATCTTTGTAACGGCGTGAACAGCCACGAAGGCACCGAAGCTACTCCCAACAAGCACGGTGGGAGTATCGGCTCGCGCAGCGATCTCGTCTTGAACGACCTGGATAGCGCCAAGGGGCGACAGTCGCTCCAAGGTCGGAACAGTGATCGATGGCAGTGAAACTGAGCATCCAAGGGCTTTAAAGTGATCACGAACCAAGACCCCCTTCTGGGAGCGAGGTCCCGACCCAAGTCCGTGCAGATAGATAATATGATGGTTTGAAAGCATGGCGGGGTCTTGAATTTTTCTTTCGAGCAGCCGTCTTTCGTGCTACACGATCCAAAACGCAAATAATTGTAATTGTGGTGTTTTTCTTCTTATGACTAGATCTCTCTTGCTGTCTGGCCGTCCTAAGTGCTCCTTGGTTTCCCGAAAAGCAATCTCTTCACTTGCGATCCTAGGGTTTGTGCTCTCTACCACGCCCCTCGCTGAGACGCGAGCCGAGACAACACCCGCCCTGCCCGGCGCCCGATTAGCAGATGAGCTTTCTCAGGCTTTTGAACAGGTCGCTGAGACGATCACCCCATCTGTCGTGACGATCTCAACTGAGACTAAACCCAAAAAAAATGGACCGAAGGGTAGCGAGCCCCTCCGTGACTTCCTCGGGGAGGATTTCTTCGACAAGATGGTGCCTACCCCGCAACGAGGACTCGGCACCGGAGTTATCGTAGATGATCAGGGGCACATCCTTACCAACAACCATGTCATCGGAGATGCTGATGAGGTAACCGTTCGGTTGAGCACTGAGAAGAGCGTGAAGGCGAAGGTCGTTGGCGTTGACCCTCGGACGGACCTCGCAGTGATTAAGATCAAGGTGAAGGAAGGGCTTCCGAAGTCAGCCAAGCTCGGCGACTCTGACAAGCTCAAGATCGGTGAGTGGGTTGTTGCGGCGGGAGCTAGCTTCGGACTCGATAATACGATCACGGCGGGGATCGTTTCGGCCAAGGGGCGCGCGATCTCAGGTGGTGCTCAGTATGAGGACTTCATCCAAACAGATGCTGCCATCAATCCCGGAAACAGTGGTGGACCACTCGTGAATCTCCGAGGCGAAGTCGTAGGCATCAACACCGCTATCGTCTCCAAATCTGGAGGGTACATGGGGATAGGTTTCGCTATCCCGATCAACATGGGGCGCCAAGTCATGGAGAGCCTCATCACCAAGGGCAAGGTGACTCGCGGATGGCTCGGTGTAGGAATTCAGAACCTAACCGAGGACCTTGCTGAATCGTTCGGATACCAAGATACAGAGGGGGCTCTTGTCGGTCACGTAGACCCAAAAGGTCCCGCAAAGAAGGCAGGAATCAAGCAAGGCGACATCATCGTGCAGGCCGGCAAGGAGCGCATTAAGAACGTTAACCAACTTCGCAACTACATCGCCTCCCTCAAGCCAGGAGTTGACCTCGACGTGACGGTCGTTCGCGGAGGTGACAAGAAGTCATTCAACGTCGCCATCGGAGAGCTTCCTGTGCAGACCGATGAGGGACCCGAGGTAGCTGCTGCCGGCGAAAACGAGGAGCTCGGCCTCTCAGTTGAGCCCCTCAATGAGGGCTCAGCAAAGCGATCGCGAACATCACGAACCGAAGGTCTCGTTGTGACCGAGGTAACTCCGCAAGGCATCGCTGCCAAGGCTGACATCCGACCGGGTGACATCATCGTGAGCGTAAACGGCAAAGACGTCACAAACATCACCCAATTCAAGGAGGCGATCAGCAAGGGAGACCTTAAGAAGGGGATCCGTGTTGTGGTCGAATCCCAGGGGATGGAGCGTTTTGCCTTCCTCAGACAGCAGGCAGAGGAAGAAGCAGAGGAGGAGGAGTAAACCTCCCCTCCTCACCTTTGAGCGATATTGTGACGGACGATTGCACCCCGTGTAGCTGGGTAAGGAATTGTTATTCCAACGCAAAGCGATAGAGGCGATTTGCAAAAAGCCGGTCGGGTAGCAGCATGCCCCTTTGACCTTCGCCCTGATGTGTAATAATTTCTCACGGTTGGCAGGTATTTCATGAAAGAAAACGCGGATAATCTCTACAAAATTCGACACTCACTCGCTCACGTCATGGCTCAGGCGATCTTGCAGATCCGACCGAAGGCAAAACTGGCGTTTGGCCCGCCGGTTGATAACGGGTGCTACTACGACTTTGATCTTGAGACCCCATTAACTCCCGAAGACTTCAAGACGATCGAGAAGGCGATGAAGAAGATCATCGGCCAGCGACAGCAATTCTTGGCATCAAAGCGATCGGTCGCCGAGGCGGTTGAGCACCTCAAGGGGCGAGGCGAAGATTACAAGGTTGAATACTGCCTTGAGCTCGCTGAGAAGGGCGAGACCGAGATCGGTTTCTATGTAAACGGTCCCTTCGAAGATATGTGCGCCGGTCCCCATGTGGAGCACACAGGCGAAATCCCTGCTGACTGTTTCGCGATAGATTCGCTTGCAGGCGCGTACTG
>JALRCK010000245.1 GCA_023262305.1 Deltaproteobacteria bacterium | reverse complement strand
CATCGAGGATCGTGGCCGTTACCTGGCACGCCTCTCGCATGAGCTCTATCTCTTCCGGTGTCTTGATTGTAATTCGCTCGCCCAACTCTACTCCTTCGCGGGGTGCCTATGAGACCATCTTTAAAATTGTGTCGAAGTGCTTGCCGGATACCGGTAGGACACTCAAGCGGGACCCTTTCTGAAGCAGCGCCAGCCCATCCAAGGCTTTACTTGACCGCAACTCATCCAAGGGGATCTGCCGCCGGAATTTTCGCACAAACTTAAGATCGGGGCAAAACCACCGCGGGGTGGTCGTGGTCGCTTTGGGCTCAAAGTATTCGCTCTTCGGGTCGAATTGGGTCTTGTCGGGGGTCGCCTTAGCATGAACCTTGGCTAGCCCAACTATCCCTGATGGCTCAGCATTTGAGTGATAGATGAGCACCTCATCCCCCACCTCCATCGCCATCAGGAAGTTCCGTGCTTGATAATTTCGCACCCCCGTCCAGTCAGTGACCTTAACGTCGGCGAAATCGTCGATAGAGAACACGTCAGGTTCGGTTTTTACAAGCCACGTTGCCATGGCCCGCATTGTGAAGCCTACCCGACTCCTCAGGCAAGCCAAAAGACGACCGCTACGCTTCCTGGCGGCTTATCAGGTCTTTGAGCCCTTCAAATCCTGGGGTTGGCATCTTGACCTTGGCATTACGACTTCCGATCTGTGCGAGAGCGTTTGCATCGGAGAAGGTGAAGAGCTGAAACTTAATCTTGGGCCACCGTTTCTTGAAGAAGGCGCTTGAGTCTGCGTATGCGAGATCGAAGGCTCGAAACCCGTAGTTCTCAACGAGCTCGGGGATCACCGACATTCGGTGTGGTGTCTTGTCGAGGCGACTCGGAATAGCGATACCATTTCGAGCAGAAAGAGAATGGAGCAGCTGATCAATGGTGGCTGTGATGACGTAGTCGGGATTTCCTCGAGCCTCCTCCGGAATATTCAGCTCCCGCAAGAACCCATCGATTCCATCGGAGGTAATCGATTCTGGAAAAAGGCATGAGATCACCACATCTGAGCATGTCTTAACCTTGCACCTGACACTCACCCCAGGGATGACTGTGAGAGGCGAGCTCTTCGCGGCCGCAACCATACGGTCGATAAACTCTCCGCTGTAGAAATCCGTAATAGCGATCACATCAAGCCCCTTCACCTTAGCAAGGCGAACTATAGCCGGAGCGGAATCGAGGCCCTCGACACCGAGGTATCCCATCGACGCAGGACTCTGTACGCGCAGATCCATCACATAGCTCTTTGACCGAGTTTTGGTTTTCTCTATCTGTTGCGAGAGGGATACTGCGCCGTCCGTTTGTTTCTTTTTCTCTTCAGTCGCCATGGTAAGATTCTCCTCGTAGCCCGATTTTACGACTCAGTATTCGTTTTAATTCCCTCGCGAAGCTTTCGGCTCTGCTCAGCTGCCGCTTGCTTGTCGGCTTGGTCCTTGGCACCACCAACTGGTGCACCGACTGAATCGAGCAGCTCCTTCATCATCGACTTAACGGCCGCGAGCTGAACCTCGAGACGGCCAATATCACTAGCGGTCGGAATTGAGGTAAACATCGAGAGGCATCGATCCATCTTGGTAAGGATGGCAGCCACCTTTGATGTAAGAAGATCAACGCGCCCCTCCAAAACCCGAAGGTCGTTCGTTGAGGCGATCCCCATCATCCTGGCGACGGTCGCAGCACTCACATCAACCCTTGGGCCCTCGGGGATCTGAAATCCTCCAGAAGGTGTGGTCGGAACTCCTTTCTCTTCCGAGATTTTTGGTAGGTCCCCCTTCTCTTTAGCTGAGACTTCAACCGGTGCCGGAGTTTCGACAACCACGGGCTCGGGAGCCTTTTCAGCAGACGCCGCAATCTCAGCGACAGCAATGGCAGCCTCTTCCTGAACCGACGCCACCACCTGAGGTTCAGGCTCAACCGATGCCGCATCAACCGGGGCAGCCGGAATCCCCTCAGTTATCGGTTCTGAAGTTGTAGGTGTCGTAGGCTGCTGAGCCTCCAACTCCTCGGTTGAAGGCAATCCCTCAAGGATATCCGCGTCCATAGGTCATCGCTCCTTAGTGGCCGGTGTCTTGGTGTGGTCCGGCGGTTACTCCTTAGAGACGAACATCAAACAGCGGTTCTCAAGCACTTAGGCGACCGCTTTGTAGAAAATGTGCTATCGGTCCCCTCTTCTGACGGATTTCGGGGCCACACCGGTTAGGATGTTGGTCGATGCGGCAAGGATTCAAACAACAGTTATTTTTTTGACCGGGCTTATCCCACGGTCTTGCGAGGGCTTCGAGAGGAGCCGTTCACCGTGATGGGAAGGATCTCGGCTTTGGGGCTTTCCGTCTCCTGAGGCAGAACCTTAATGCCGAGCCGGGCGATGCGGTGCCGATGGACCTCTAGGACTTTAAAAGATAGCCCCTCCACCTCAAAGGACTCTCCCTGCTCGGGCAACCGGCCCACATGTGAGAGGAGGTACCCGGCGATCGTTTCATATTGCCCCTCTGATGGGGTAATCCCGAATTCCTCCGGCAGCTGGTCTATTCCGGCTCCGCCGTCGACGATCCACTCTCCGTTAACCTCTTTTAGAACGAGCTCACGCTCTGACGCAGCGTCTGTCTCATCGAAGATATCACCAACGATCTCCTCAACCAGGTCCTCTAAGGTCACAACTCCCCCGACTCCGCCATGCTCATCAAGCACAACCGCCAGGTGCGTACCCGTGGAGCGAAATTCGAAGAGGAGATCATCCACCGGCTTGGTGTTCGGTACTTTGTGGATCGGTCTGACGAGAGACCTCCACTCAACACTTGAGAGATTCCTGTTCAAAAATGTGAGGAGGTCTTTAGCGAGAATTATGCCCCTGACATCATCAAGGTCCGAGCCGCACACCAAAACGCGCGACACTCCCTCCTTGGTACAAAGAGCTATCAGCTGCTCAGTGGTTGAGGACTCTGGCGCCCACACAATATCTTTGCGGGGAGTCATCACCTCACGAACAACTCGCTCAGTAAAATCAACCACACCCTCAATAAGTTGTTGCTCATTCTCCTCAATCGTCCCGGACTCTGAGCTCAGCTTCACGATCTCGCTGATATCATCAGTTGACAACGACATGTCACGCTCAGTCGTTACCCGCAACTCGAATCGAGCGAGCACCCGAGCAACCGTGTTGTGGATGAACATCAGGATCGGTCCCACAAACACATAGAACAACCGAAGCGGAAGCGCGACCATGCACAGAGCCCGCTCCGGGAACTGCAGCGTGAATGCCTTCGACACCTGCACTAACACCAAGGTCGACAACATAACAACTACCGCAGCTGCAGCCCCCAAGGCGAATCCGTAGGGAGTTGCAGATGAGCTGTTGAGAGATCCTGGGAGGTGCGCAATTTGACCGGTCACGAAAGCCAAGCAGAACCCAGCTCCAAATGAGCAGCACAGGCGCCCCATCTGGGTGCAGAGGAGATACCTCTCAGAGCTTTCAATAATACGCATACCCGTTGAGGCGCCGAGGGCACCAAGGTCAACTAATTCCTGGAGACGACCAGTGCGGCTCCGGGCTATCGCGAGAGAGGCCACGATGAAGAACACATAGCCCCCGAGCGCGATGAAGAGCGGAACGCTTTGATACATGAGAAACAGAGGATGGTAAGGTTCGCTGTTCATACCGTGAAGACCCTGCGCCTATCTGTCTAAATGGGGGGTCAAAACAGGCGACCACCCCGCAGACCAGGATCCGGGAGCTACTGTAAAAGATGCTCTAAAGGGGGTTTTGGGAGTATCCATGGCTATCCCTTTATTGTCAGGGGTGGGCCTTTGGGTTGTCAACGCGAACCCTTAGGTAGCGATATTCCGCAATCTCAACAGAACCTTAGCCGACTTTTAGGCATTACCCTCTTAAGAGCTAAGGATATGGCCTCAGGAAAACTCGTAGCCTGATTCTGCCCGGCTATACGCCCCCTACTCCTTACCACGCATGACCCCTGTGGTAGCACCGAAGGGTGACAAGATAGCTGGTGTGAAGTGGCTGATACGACTACCTTACTGCCCATGACACCGACTCGCGAAATAATGTGGAATCTCAACACGCTGCCTAACGTGGTGGCGCTCTATGGCCTTCTGGTTGTAGCCGTTGCTATCGGCGCAAATGGCATTTTGCAACGGACTCTCTTTTGGCGCTCAGGCAAGCCCTCCCCGGAGAGCATGGGGCATTGGTGGTGGCGATTAGACGACCTGATCCAGCACGGATTCTTTCAGCGCAAGGTTAGTCGAGGAAAGAGCGGCTCCGCGATAGCTCACCTTCTCGTCTATTTCGGGTTCCTCGTACTAACCTTTACAACCACCATGGTGTTCATCCACCACGACCTTGGGATCAAGATCTACCAGGGGAATTTCTACCTGTGGGTCACCATGTTCAGCGATGTGTTCGGCATCCTACTCCTCGCCGGGGTGATATACTTCGGCTATCGCCGCGTCCTGCAAAAAGCGGATCCCGTTCACATCAGCCCACACGATTCGTTCCTGCTCGTGATGCTCGCTGTACTTGTGGTGCAGGGATTCGCGCTGGAGGGGCTCC
>JALRCK010000244.1 GCA_023262305.1 Deltaproteobacteria bacterium | reverse complement strand
GCAAGGGGCTCACCCCCTTGGCGGTCATTGAGCCACGAGAGAGTATCGTAGTCTGAGATGAAGTAGTTGCGAACGAGGTCTTGGGTTGCACTAATCCCTGCAGTGCCTTGAGCTATAGAGTCGGGGGTGAGTGAGTCGAGTTGCGCTGACGTCCCTACGGCTGCAGCAGAGAGAGCTGCAGCGAGTCCTGACGATGTAAATCGTGGAGCCCCGGCTACGATAGAGATCGGTTGCTCAGAAGGCGCACCCTTATGCGGTAGAAGAGTGTGCATATCTACCTCCCCATCCTTCTCCGCGATGGCAAATGCGTCTATCTTTCGGAATGAAACGCCGAGGCGGGAGGACATGATTGAGGTGCAGTCGGTGATAGTTACATCGGACTGGGACTGGCGTTTCAAGGTCGCGGCGAGGGGGCTGTATGGGGCGATCCAGAGAAGTGCCGGCATCTGCGGGGTACCGATCTTGTCAAATCCAGCCAGGTTGTCGAATGAGGCGGCGTTTGCTCGTACGACCGATCCGTTACTCAATGAAAGATTCTTTGAATTGATTCGATCTATGACGTGAGTCATGAGTGTGCGGGCCTCAGGGGGGTACACTATTTTAATAGCGTGTACTTTGATCTCCTTGGGTGTTTGCGGCGCTTCGCGTTCGTTGTTGCAAGCAGCCATGAGCAGCACGAGGGTTGTGGTAACGAGGAGAGTGCAGTGTTTCCAGATCGGTTTGGGCAGCATGTTCTGGTAGTTTTCCTTCGAGGTCGTATCGTAACGCAAGAGGGTTAATTTTTTTGCTTTCGGCGACTTGTTTTTCGAAAAGACACCTGGAGTCTACGCCATTCGTGGGCAGGTATTGCAGGGTACCCCATGTAATCGCCCGGTTCCGAGATGTTCGTTGTAACCCCTGAACCGCCTCCGACCCTGACCCCCTTGCAGATCGTTATGTGGTCCGCAACGCCTGCCTGACCGCCGAGGATAACCCCATCGGCGATGGTTGAGCTACCAGCGATTCCTACTTGACCACACACGATAACGTTGTTGCCAAGCACCACGTTGTGACCTATCTGAGCGAGGTTATCGATCTTTGTGCCTCTGCCAACTACTGTGGGACCCAAGGTCCCTCGGTCAATACAGGTATTGGCACCGATCTCAACATCGCTCTCGATGTGGACGCCTCCAATCTGGGGAACTTTTCGGAAGCCCAAAGCGGGATCGGGGGTGAATCCAAAACCGTCGGCTCCAATCACCGTGTTGTCGTGAATGGTCACGCGGTCCCCGATCTTTACCCCATGCCGGACTGAGACTCCCGCGTGCAGGACGACCGAATCGCCTACGGTAACATCGCCTAGTATGCGCGCATTTGGGTGCATCGTGAGGTTTTTTCCAGTCACCGTCCCAGGACCAACATAGCAGCCAGCCCCTATTGAGGAGTTTTCGCCAATGACCGCTGATGGGTCGATCGTTGCAGTTGGGTGAATACCTGGTGTTGCGGTGATCTCTTCAAAGAAGAGGGGGATGAGGTCCAGAAATGCCGGATACGGTTCTTTTACGAGGATAAGCGAAGGGTGAGATCGAGTGCCTTCTAGAGCGTGACCGAAGTCATCCTTGAGGATCACGGCACATGAGGAGGGGAGCTTAGCAAGGCCTCGAGCAATCGTGTCAGGGGACTCTGATCGTATGAATGTGATGTGATTTGGAACGGGAGCCTCAAGGGGGCAGAGACCGGTGATTATCAGGTTTCGATCTCCGACGATAGTGGCTGTGAGCTTTTCGGCGAGACCAACAAGGGGGTACGACGCGTTCCGATTTCGCATTCAGCTATTGTAGCTAACTCGCGATATTTCGGAAAAAGGGGAAAAATAAAAAAATGAGACGGGGACAAAAAAAACGGCACTTACCTGTCTCCAGGTAAGTGCCCCAGTGTCGGTTCGCGGCTCGTAAGTCTCCGGCCATTAGGGAAGCTAAGTACATGGGGAGGGATTTAACGACCGGCCCCCACAAGTCACGACCTATATTTTATTGTGCGGGATGGACGGTGTTTGCGTCAACAAAACAAATTTTTATTTCGCGCGAGAATTACCTAGTGTTTGCGGTCAATCGAGCGGTGGGCTGCACCAATCCCTTTGTCCACGTAGTTCCACAAGCATTTGAATTGACTCTGTAGACTATCGCCTGTGCGGTTTCCTCGTAGGATGGAAGGGGAAGATGCCATGTCCAATCGGACGACTTGCCCTGCAGCTCCCTGACCTGTTCACGAAGGAAGATGAGGTGCTGGGGAACAATAGCGGTGCCCTCCGACGGGCACAATTCAGGGAATGCCGCGCGTGATTCTTCGCATGCCGGTGCCTCATCCCCGTTCTTCAGAGCGTGAATCCATTTGAAGGTAGCTGCCCAATCTTTGAGTGAGGACTTTACCTCAAGAATCTCCCTATCGATGCCACCAAGCGTTGACGCGGTGGCGAGAGCAACCTCAGCCCCGAGCCCGAGATGTTGCATCAGCACGGAGCTGACTTGATAAGGCTCGCATCCGAAAGCCGATAGTGCGAGGTGTGGAGCTCCTTTTCCGCCGGTCTCAGTGAACCATCGGGCAAAAGGATCAGGGAAGCGAATCAAGAGCACCGCAAGTCCAGCCAGCCGTGAGAACCCCACCAGCATTCCCTGTTCGTGTCCTACCCGCTCGATGCTGCTGCCCAGGTGATACCCGACCTCGATCTCTGACATCATCTCTTTGAACAGGGGGGACCAGATTCGGTTTGCTGGACCTGAGTCGAGAGTTCTTTCGCACAGTGAGTTGATTGCGAGCATGACGGCGGAGGCTTTAACTCCGAGGATGTCGACTGCCTCGAGTATCTGCCCCCCCGGCGGCTCTCCTGGCTGTTGCGATATTCCTGCGGCTCTGAGGAGGCATTCTACGGGTAGCCCTGGAGCAGCCAGAAAGTGCATGAACTGTGCTGGATGAACCGACCCGTGCCAACATGCACGCATGATGTGGGGGAGTTTAGGGGGGATCTTTGCACACGACCGAACTATGTCTAAGGCTACGGCCCAGCTGTCCTCGTCGAGATAGTGAAGTGAGATATCCTTATCCATGGTTGCTCCAATCCGAGTAGCAACAGGGACAAGCGTCATTTCCCGCAGGGACCTTGAGCATATGGATTTATTTTTTGCGGAGTCAGCCGCTTCCCCTCCCTTGAAGAGCGGATCGGCTCGCGGGTGGCTCGTAAAACCAGACTCTTAGGGGTTTTTCGTAATATAGAGAGCGCATCCAAAGTGGACCACTCATTGGTTGTTTTTGGAAAAGGGGGTCTGTTAGGCGCGCGCCGGCGGGGCTACAGCGCCGTCCCTTTGGATGGATCGGGAGGTTAGGTACGCTATGCCGATGCTCACTACATAAAGCGCTGTCAGGGGCACTGCCATAAGAAATTGAGTGAAAACATCGGGTGGCGTAAGCACCGCAGCTACGAAAAATATCGCGACAACGGCGTGACGGAAAAACCGAATCAAAATGTGGTGGTCAACGATCCCGAGGCGCGCGAGGAAATAGGTGACGAGGGGAAGCTCAAAGACTGCACCGAATCCAACAACAGTGAGCACGGTCATTGAGATCTGGTCCCCGATGCGGATCGTTGGGGTCACCCCGATTGACTTGAATTCCTCGTGGAAAAAAGCGTAGCTGAGAGGTAGCACTGAGTAGTAACAGAAGAGAGCTCCCCCCATAAAGAGCGTGGTGCTCAGCACCACGAATGGAACAACGAGCCTGCGCTCATGTTGGTAGAGACCGGGAGAGATAAAGAGCCACAGTTGGTGAAAGAGCGCCGGCGATGTGAGGAACGCGCCCGCAACAACTGCCACTTTAAGCTTAAGGATCCAGGCCTCAGTCGGAGATGTTCCTATCAACGGACTGTTGGGGAAGGCCTCAAAATAGGGGGCGGATAGCACACCGAAGAGCTCCCCTGAGTAGCAGTACGCGCCGATAGCACCGGCGATGATTATAACGAAAGACACTAGGAGACGCTTTCTGAGCTCTCGGAGATGGTCAATCAGGTGCATCGTCTGCTCGTGTGGTGCGCTCATGCGGATCGGGCCTGTGGAGGATCCGGTTCAGGCCGAGCTTCGGGTGGTGACTCGTGAGGTTCCGCCGACGGTGTTGCTGGTCGTGAGGAGCTTCCGACCGAGCCGGTGGGTGGCGAAAGCACCTCCGCTTTAAGCGCCCTCAGAGCCTTGAATTCACCGTTCAGCGCGTTCTGAACATCTTCGCCGGGTGGGTATACGGAATTATAGAGCTCGCGACGCAGGGAATCGGACGTTCTTTTGAGTTGCCCAGAAAGCTTACCGATTGAACGCGCGAGTACAGGGAGCTGCTCTGGCCCAAAAAGAACCAGGGCAACAACAAAGATGACGGTGAGCTCGGTTAGGCTTATACCCACGCTGAGAGGATCGCTGTTATACTAGACGCGTTCGAGTCGCTATAATGACAGGAACGAGCCCTGTGGCGCAACCTTGAGCCGGCTCGGTCGCGATGGAGTGAGGTGTGGAATTGCATAAGAGTATTATCCTGACCGGTCTGGGGGTTGTCGCCCTCGGTTGTGTTGTCTGGGCAGCTCAGCGGATTCCTTGGATATATTCCTGGTTTGGAAACCTTCCCGGGGAT
>JALRCK010000243.1 GCA_023262305.1 Deltaproteobacteria bacterium | reverse complement strand
GCCGTTCGGCGTTCCTCGCAGCTTCGTCCTCTTCAAGACCAAGCTCAAAGGAGGTTACGTCCTCCGGATTCTTGTAAGCATCTTCTAGTTTTCTGTATACCTTCGCCATCTAGGACCTTAGGGGGCATATTGCTCACAAGAGTTATTTAGGAGCTGCATCATCCATTAGCGGAGTCCAAACTCGAGACAACCCTAGAGATTCTGGGAGGCGCCTCACCTCAAATACGTCAGGGTTTGATAGTTGTCGCCAAAAGTCAAAACCAAGGGAGCTGTCCAGTGAATTCGCAATAAGCGCCAACAGGTTACCATGAGAGAAGATTGCGGTTGGGAGTCGCGTTCCTTGAAAAACGTCATGCAACACAGCAACCCCACGAGCTTGCGCTGAACGTGAGGATTCTCCCTCTGGCAGACAAAGATTATGATCATCAAAACTCTCTCGAAGTGCCGCGCGCCAATCGCCATCCTCAACTAGTCCGAGTTGGCGCTCCGCCAATCGCGGGTCTACTTCGATTTCCAATCCTAATGTTTCCGCCAGCGGGCGCGCGCTATCGACGGCACGCCTAAACGGGCTACTCACAATTCGCGCGACCCCAAGCCCTGCAAGGAATTCGGAAAGTCGAAGGGACTGCTCGTTACCTGTCTCGGTAAGAGCGGCCTCTGGATCTTGGCCCTCCGCCCTACAATGGCGAACTAAATATACGCTCATAGAATATTGGATAACGTTTCAGTGAGCGGACGCCATAGCGATCCGCTCGAATAAATTGTTAGCTTTTTTTACACTCATTAAGCGATGCCCTAATTCGGGCAGCGACAGCATCTAGGTTAGCGCGCGGTGCCGCGTCCGAAGTATAGTTGGCAGGGAACCTCCAGCCAAAACCATCCCCTAATGTGCGAGGTATGATGTGCAGATGTGCGTGCGGCACTTCTTGCCCGGCGCTAACTCCATCCGCTAAAGATACCGTAATTCCTTCACAGGTCTCCAGCGTTTTTTTCATATGTGTAGCTAATAGCTGGCCAGTCATGAAAAGTTCAGAGGCTTCCTCCGGAGAGAGGTCCACGAACGATTCAACATGCCGTCGCGGCACTATAAGCGCATGACCGGGGCTGACAGGATGAATATCAAGAAACGCCGTTGTGAGCGTTCCCTCTACTACTCGACTAGCAGGCAGCTCATTACGTAAGATTCTACAAAAGGTACAATTCATAAAAGCTAACGTTGCAATGAGCGGGGCGTTCCCGCCTCCGCTTGATACCATTGTTAGCCTATCACGAAACATTCAAGGCGATCTCCCGATATCTCAACTATTTGGAGATACTGTCGTGACCAATCGAATTGAATCACTCATTTACATTATCCGAGAGGAACGGGTCATGTTGGACCAGGATCTCGCAGCGCTCTATCAAGTTGAGACCAAGGCTCTGGTCCAGGCTGTTCAACGAAATGCCAAACGATTTCCACCAGATTTTATGTTTCAGCTATCCTTTCAGGAGTTTACAGCTTTGAGGTCACAAATTGTGACCTCAAAAGGGCGAGGAGGTCGGCGAACAGCTCCGTATGCATTCACCGAACATGGCGTTGCGATGCTCTCAAGTGTGCTGCGAAGCGAGCGTGCTGTGGAGATTAATATCCAGGTCATAAGGGCATTTGTAAAACTTCGACAGCTTGTCGTCTCAAATTCCGAGTTAGCCAACCGCTTAAATCATCTTGAGCAAAGGTATGATTCGCAGTTCAAGGTCGTTTTCGATGCGATAAGACAGCTCATGAGCGAAACGACTCACGTGCCGGCTAAGAGAAGGATCGGATTTTAGAGTTATTGGGACTCGTACTTCCCGAAACGAGATCGAAGAAACGAGACCGACAAAGTGGAGAGAAAAAATCCCGTGGTCGGTACCAGCGCGTCCACAAATGGGCGACTAGAGCCAAGCACTAGGAACACTAAGACCATTGTCACATAGGTAATGCCGGTGATGGAGAAGAGCCGAACGCGGCTCGTTTCCCATGCCTTATCCGACTCAACTCGACGATTACGATTGCTAATAGCGGCAACCTCGCTCTCAACTACAGAGAGCCGTTCTTGAAGCTTGATCAGATCGATGGGGTCGGGCTCAGAGATTGTTTTGCTCATGGACGCTTAATATGTGGGCTAACGCCACTATCAGCGGGCGCGACAGCGCTCTGCTGGATTTCATTGTTATCCCTGAAGGTTAGCTAGTCAAGAAATGATTCGGAAACGAGCCAGTATATGGTATCATATGTATATATATGGTAATTATGTCTCATGGAGTTTGAGTGGGACGCCGACAAAGAGTCTGAGAATATCCGCAAGCATGGCTTCACTTTTGCCGAGGCTGTTGAGGCATTCTTAGACCCGCACGGTTTTGCCCTTAGAGATGAGAAGCACTCAAACACAGAAAGTCGGCACTATTGGGTAGGGAAGCTTCCGAGTGGGGTTGTCGTCACAGTCCGTTACACTCGTCGAGCGGGGAAGATTCGTATTTTTGGATGTGCCAAGTGGCGTAACTTTAGGAGACTGTACGATGAGAGAGCCAAAGCTAGGAAATCTTAAAGTGGATGTCGCGGAGACAGCGAAAATCCGACGTTCGCTTAAAAAGCAAAAAAGCGTGAAGATCACAATCAATCTTGATGCCGATAGCCTTATCACCCTTAAGAAAGAGGCCTCGGCTTCAGGGGTGCCATATCAGCGATTACTTAACAGACTGTTAAAAGAGAGTCTGACAAGCAAGCGTGCCACAGAATCTCGAATCGATCGCCTTGAGAGGGAGTTGCGGGAAGTAAAGAGGAAGCTGGCCGCCTAAGTACTCGTCTCAATTCAGGGAGAAGAGGTGCGGTAGCGAAGCGGGACGGGCTTGCCACATTCTCGCGTTATGCCCACTCTAATAGGACATCAGGCACTTTCTCTTCGTTAAAAGCTCCATCAGTGAGTGCGATCTCCTTGAATCCATGCCGTGTATAGAATCGGCGAGCATCGATGTTCTCTTGAAATGTATAGAGCCGGATAGGAGCACTAAGGGTTAGCTTTGCCTGCTCAAGGAGAATAGTCCCAAGACCCAAACCTACTGCTAATGGATCAAGATAGAGATGATCAATCCAGCCATAGCGGTCATCCTTCGAGACCGCCAAAAAGCCCAGGACAATCTCCTTCGATACAGCCACTGTCACACCTCCTGTGGGAATGAGCTGGCTGCCAATCCAACTACGAACAGCGTCATCGGTGTGAGCGAGCGGCGCATAGGGAAGATAGCGCTTCCGAGATGCCAGATAGATCTCCGCAACACGATGCTCATCGCCTATGGCTGCCTGTCTTAGGATAACTTGCATATGGGATAACGTTTCAGTGAGCGGGCGCCATGGCGATCCGCTCGGATGATTTGTTATACCACGGTGACTGCTCTCGGTTTAGTAAAAATTACAGAGGAAGAGTCGATGCGGTTAAGCGCACCAGGTTTACACTTCGGATCCTCGTCAGACCTGTGTTCTTACCCAAACTCCTCAACAATCTCTATAACTCTAATATTTCCGTCGACTAGTATCTCTCGAAGAGCACTTCCTGTGTTTCCCCTCCAATAAACCTGAGCTTGTTGAATTTTCACAGAGAACGGCTCTCCACCTAAACTCGGCAAAGAATCACCATCTCCTTCAAAGTAATTACCATCAAAGGTTAGTCTTGCAATTTGAAGAGCTTTCCGGTTGTGTGATTCGAAAATGTCTTTCCACCTCAGCGCCTCGTCTACAGTACGTGCTCCATATAGGCACGATAAGCGAGACGGTCGTTGAGGAAAGTCTTGAAGGCGCACCATCTCAAGTATGACCTCTCTAACTGCCCTGGAAGTGACATCTGCATACCTTGCAGCAAGCTCTGCGTCCTCAGCGCCTAAAATGATTTGACCATCGGAGTAATTGTTATTCAGAATCTGGTAAAAGTCCTCTCCTTTGCTGTTCACGATCTGCTTTTCAAAAAAGAATCTAGCGAGGGTATTCGGGGCATCCTTCCCAAGGTGGATTGATTGACCAGAAGTCATCTTATTCCGCGTGACAAGATGATAGATCGTGCGATTATTCATCCAAAAAGTATCCTAGTGTATAACGTCCAAATCACCAGTTGTCGCGCTGTAATGTAACTCATATTATGTTGATATTCACACGCGACAATATGGTGGATTCAATTGTTATGCATCGGTTACTAACCCCTTGGAATAGCTCGCAGTAGCACCAGATGAAATTCACAAAATACTTCCAGTTTCGGCGCTCGCTACCTGACCGTGGCGCTATTCAAGATGAGTGGATTCGAGAGGTTATAAGAAATCCAAGTAGAAGAATAACCCAGGATGATGGTAGAATCAGGTTGTGGGGCAAGATACCTGATGCGGGCAACAGGTATCTCAGGGTTGTCCTTCTTGAGGATGGCGAAACAGTGCATAACGCGTTTTTCGACCGAAAGTTTAAGGAGTAAGAGTGATGAAAGTCAGATATTTTGAGGACACAGATACTCTTTATATTGAGCTAAGTGACAGAGAGCCTGCTCAAACTGAAGAACTGAACGACAATGTTCTCCTTGAGCTCGATAAAGACGGCAAGGTGGTCGGGCTGACTATCGAACACGCCAAGCAGGCACAAGGAAAGCTTGATTTTTCTTAC
>JALRCK010000242.1:3414-4665 GCA_023262305.1 Deltaproteobacteria bacterium | reverse complement strand
CATCGCGGCGATGCGCTCATCAAAGAGGTAGTTTTGACGATGATCGTCTTTGGGAGTTTGAGCACCCTGAAGGTTGCCGGTGTAAGACATTCCGGTAAGATGATACGGAGACATATGCACAATTCTCTATGCGACTGTGTAGAGTTAATCTCGCTGGTTGAACGAAAACGAGAGCTCTGCACCTTCACAGTCACTATTTCCCGAGAGCCATCGGGGAAGCCCCACATGGTATCTGAAAGGCATTCCTAACACTAATCCCGGCTCCTTCGGCGTGTCGACCCTGATAAGATCGCGGATCCGCTATATCTCTTGACCGTTGCCTGCCCCTGACCGTTGGCTGGGAAGCCATGGTCACTGATCGCATGTAACTATGCTTAAGATATAGAGGACGACCCCTCCGGTAGGTGAATTAGGCACTCTACGCCCAGGATTATAAAGATTTTAACCACTTCGACCGAATTTAAGGGTGAGTCTTGGGGGTCCTGGAGGGGTTGTGAGGAAGCGGCTATGGATAATTCCGGCTGGCTTGATAGCGGTGGTGCTTGTCATCGCGCTCCTCGTTGTGCGCCAAGGGGTAAGGCCCCCACCACAAGATAGTGTCTTGGCTCGCAGCGATCCAAAACCGAATGGAGCGCCTCAAGGTGAAGCTCCTCCTGAGCAGAAGGCGCCTGAGGCTCCCGCTGCAGATAATCCTCAGCCATCTCTAACTGATGGCTTTACCCCAAATAGTGTAGTGCCCTTCGTCACCGACGGACCTCTGAAAAACGCGAGTGAGCTGGTCTCCGAGCGACAGCCGCTCTCCTTTGCCGGTGGCGAACGAGTTACGCGAATCCTCAAAGCTGACTTCAAGTATCCGCTCGTGCGCGTGGTGGACACCGTAGTTGATGGTACTATTCGCAATCGAGTTGCAATGGTGGCTGATCATCTGATGGTCCACCTTCGCTCTCATGCAGATAGACCAGAGGCAGAAGAGGTGCTCCATACCCTCGGGTATAAAGTACGTCGTGAGTTGCGTGGTGATTTGACGATGTTGGTGGAGATTCCGCATGCCAGTGTGAGAGATCTTGATGTCGCGCTCCAACGATTGGTGGGTCAGGAAACAATTCGGCATGTGGGACCTGACTTTCTGACCCGGGTTGCTCAAGCGGAGGTGGTGAATGATCCTAGATTCGTACACCAGTGGTCGCTCAAGAATAGGGGACAGGAGCGAGACAGCAAGATCGGCGCGGATATCGATGTGACGACCGCCTG
>JALRCK010000242.1:0-3404 GCA_023262305.1 Deltaproteobacteria bacterium | reverse complement strand
GTTCGCGCGGAAGCGCCACAGTTGTAGTAGGCGTGGTGGACTCAGGGATTAACTACAACCACTCCGATCTTGCAGCCAATATCTGGATGAATCCTGCCGAAGCAGAGGGGGATAAAAACGGAGATGCATGTCCCGGTACTTGTAATGTTGATGATGATGGCGATGGTCTCGTCGATGAGGACCTTGCCGGCTGTAGCCGCACTGGACGAACGGCTGCCGGAACAGCATGCACCTACTCGCAGTCCGCCGTACGTGATGATGACGAAAATGGATATGTCGATGATGTGCGCGGCTGGAATTTTGCCGCGGATAACAACAACCCGATGGATGACAATGGACACGGCACGCACGTAGCGGGGACCATTGGCGCAGTTGGTGATAACAATGAGGGGATAGTCGGTGTCGCGCCCGTTGTTAAGTTGGCTGCGCTCAAGACCATGGATGCAAGTGGTAGTGGTACGGTCTCCGATGCAGTTGAGGCTCTCGTGTACGCGAGGAGGACCGTTCGAGCGTTTGCAACGAACAACTCCTGGGGCTCAAGCGCAGGTTCAGTGATCCTTGATAACGAGATACAGAAGAGTAGCCTTTTAATGGTCGCGGCTGCGGGGAACGAGGGACAGGACAACGACCTCCTGCCTGTGTTTCCGGCGAACTCAAGGTATGCGAATACGATCACGGTCGGAGCAACGGATGCATATGACCTCCTAGCTTCATTCTCCAATTTCGGTACTTCGACCGTCGATATCGCGGCGCCAGGGCAAGATATCTTGAGTGCGTTTTATCGGGGTGGCTTCATTCGAATGTCGGGCACCTCGATGGCAGCTCCTCATGTAACGGGAGCCGCTGCTCTTCTCAAAGCTGCTCATTCGGGGTGGACGGCGGCGCAGATTAGGCAGGCGCTGTTGGCTGGCGCCGATGTGCTGCCCACCCTTCAAGGGAGCATCGCAGGGGGGCGTCGACTCAACATCGGTCATTCGATGAGGGCATGGGAAAATAATCTTGTTGGAACCCTCGCTATCTCGACAGCCGTGCGTGACGGGGTATCAAACCGAGACCAGATGGTTTCGCCCGGTGAGACGTTTTCCTATGACCTCTATGTAACGAATCGAACTTCGCAGGCCATCTCAGGGGCGTATGCTCAAGTTGCCAGCCCTCCGTCAACGCTTGTGCTCCCGGTCGTCAAAGCGAGGACCAATCTGCCTGAGATTCCGGCCGGAGCGACGGTCATGGTGCCCGACGTGTTCAGGATCGCTGTGCCATCGTCAGTCCCACCCGGAGAGATCTCATTCGCTTACAGGGTTGGAGTGGGAACATCGGACGCTGTCCTGGTTCAGGTTGTACGGGTCATGGACAGCCCTGCACTGGCTTCGGGAAGTGTCGTCATCGACGAGACGCCCCTTGCTGGGGCGACTGTGGTATATGGAGGAAAGGTCTCGGGTGTTGTATCTGCAGATTCTCAGGGGGCATTCTCCTTCTCTGGTCCTCCGGGTCGGTATGTGGTTCGACCTCGAGTTGGTGTAAATCGCCTCGGAGCGCCGTTGTCCCTCACTTTACCCGATCAGAATCCTCTCGCATTCAAGCTCGTATCAATTCTGAAAGTGAAGGTCGTTGCGGATGACACTGCAGAGCCTGCCTCTGGTGTAATAATCGATCGAGTGCTGCAGGACGGAACATTTCTCGACTCGTGGCGAAGTGACGCCACCGGCAGTGTGACTATGGCGGTTGACCCCGGACAGGTTCAGCCCTACCTGGTGCGTGTTCGAAAGCCAGGAGAGTATCTCCCGAGGCAGTTCAATCAAAAACCGGGCTCGTCCGACGTAGAGAGGACTATCCGACTTAAGCGAGGTGGATTGTCGATTGTTCGTCAGCGGCAATTTGTGGAGGGGCAACCGATCATTCACGATGTCAGCCCCGCAGGATATGTTGCTGGAGTACTCGACAAGAGTTACGACGACCCTATCGAGGGATGGACGGTCAAAGAGGTCGCGTTCATTCAGGCTCCTGACAGCACGGTCAAGGAGGTACAGCACGACGTTGAGCGCTCATTTGGTCGAGCGTTGGATTCAACTTGGATCAGCAGAATGATAGCTGTGAATGACTCTGGCGTTGGCGTTGGGGTGATATTGTGGAACACAGTGTATGAGCCGTTTGTCTACTCAACTAAGGGGGTATATCGGCTTTCTCCGATCCCTGGCTATACCGGTGCCGTACCCCACGCTATCAACGCTGGCGGTGACGTTGTTGGAATCTCAACTCGAAGCGAGCGCTACGACCAACCTTGTGGACCTTGGTTAATGGTGTCTATGTGCCGCAAGACCTTGGAGTCCCGAGCGCGGAGCCGAACTGGAGAACGGATCTTACATTCTCTATCAACGGAAATGGGCGAGTGGCTGGCACCCTGATCAACTCCTCACAGTACTATCATGCAATGATTCGAGACCCAGGGAAGTCGTTTAAGGACATCGGGGCTCCGTCCGGAGGCGCTTATACAACTACGTCTGCCCTCAGTGAAGCGGGTTCCGTGGCTGGGGTTACCTCCGCTCAAGATGGCAGGGTAATCGGGTTTTTGTGGGATGAGCGGAGTGGCTTTTCGGCGATAGATGATAGCTCAAGCAAAGATATCGTCCGTCCGACATCGATTCATGATCCCTCTCGATCGGTAGTCGGTCTCGCCTACTATCGGAGCTATCTTGCCGAAAGTTTTCTGTGGCGTGATGGCTCATACTACCGATTACAGGACCTTCTCTCATCGAACGATAACGTCGGAGTCTTCGCTAGTGAGCCCGCCCGCCAATTGGTTGTTGAAAATCCATACCTGACGGCAGCTGGCACTCTCGTGGTCACTATCTATGATAGGCAGCTTGGGAGCTACCTCGTGGCGAGGTTATCCTCAGTTGAGGATCTTGTGCTTCCACCTCGACAGAGACCGCCGAGCCCCCCTCAGCCGCGACCTAATCCTCCGTCAGACGGGTCGGGAGGAAGTCCGCCATCCGGAGGGAACGATGTGCCCCCGGTTCCAACTCCGCCACCGGTGGATCCAAACCCGGCTGTGCTAGACAAGCTGAAACAGGAGCGACTCCGCTATCGAGCACTTCATGGGCGTGCCGATGTCAACGGAGATGGCGCAACAGAGCTGCCCTTTACCTACCAGTCCAAAAAGGGGCGGTTCTTCGGTGTCCTCGACACGAAAAAGGATGGCTGGTCGTTGACCAAGCTCAGGACCGCTGACGGTCCGATCGCTCTGATCTCTCCGAAGGGAGGTAAAGGGCTTGCGTTTGCAGAGGGTGTGATCGGCTCGGGGGGATCGTTTGCGTTCTATCGCCTTGGCGCGAAGACGCCATCGTTTAAGTTCGGACAGAAAGGAGATCGCTTCGTCGGCGGCTGTGACGTCGTCGGAGGGGATT
>JALRCK010000241.1 GCA_023262305.1 Deltaproteobacteria bacterium | reverse complement strand
ACCGCAGGGTTGGGGGCTTTTCTCGGAAAGCGACCCAGGTTCTACTTTTGCATCAGGGAGGGGGTTCGCCTCCCCCAGCTCTGTATTGAAGAGCCCAGTCCAGCGTGTTACTGTGTCTAGCTCAATTTGCTTGGAAAAGAAGTGAATATTCGCCCGTGGTGCAATGGCAGCACGTCAGGTTCTGACCCTGAAAATCGAGGTTCGAGTCCTTGCGGGCGAACCATCCGTAAAATTCTATTCAAACCCGTGCTCCCACCGGTTCCTTCCTTTGTAGGACGGGGCTGGTTGGTAATCGCCGAATCTCTGCTCGAAAAATATCTGGCCGGAAAATCTCTGACTGGTAAATCTCTGTCCGGTAGACGCCATCCTCCCCTCAGTGCCAACGTTCTGCGCGCCATGGTGTCTGTGGTGTGCGTAGCATCCACAGGGTGCATGCGACGTGGTCCTCAACCGGAGCCGCCCCCTGAAAATACCATCGTCGTCGATGTAGCTAACGCGTCGACCGGAACATTCACCGCGCAAGAGCGACGAGAGTCGAGCGCGATGCACCACTTTTTAGTGGGACAGCTCTCGCTCAACGATCAGGATTATAACACTGCACTAGAAAACTTCTCCGCGGCCGCCGAGTTGGCGGATGAGCCCGTGCCCCTCATTCATGCAAAATTGGCAGACCTGTACTTACGATTCGGTGAGCTCGACAAAGCGCTTGCGTCTGCCAGCACCGCTTTGAACGAGAACCCGTCTGATCCATCCGTTCGGCTTCTATACGCAGGTGTTCTTGAGGCGCTCGGTCGTGATGCAGAAGCGGAACCGCACTACAAAAAACTCATAGAGGATTTTCCCGGCAAGTTTGATGCCTACGTCCTGCTCTCCAACCTCTACGTCAAGCAAGGACGATTTCAGCTCTCTATTGATACCTTGAAGCAGCTTGAGCGAGTCGATCCTTCAGACAGCCTCGCCCACTACTACTTGGGACGCACCTTCGAATTGATGGAGCGCTACCCGCAAGCAGAAGCTGAGTACATGAAAGTTTTCGAGGCCGACCCCACGCTCAATCGCGGCTCGGTCGAGCTTCTTCGAGTTCTCCTGAGGAACAAGAAGACGGACAGGGCGAAGGCTCTGTGTGAACGTATGCTCCACAAAGACCCGAGTAACGCGATCGCTCGCAAAGTTCTCGGGCATCTGATGCTCGGCGAGGCGAAACTTGATGAGGCTTTGAAGCACCTCGTGGTGTTGGAGGGGCTGGAGGCGGATGCATCCGACACTCGCTTTAAGATAGCGCTCATACAGATGGAGAAGCGCAATTTTGATGAGGCCGTGCGAGAGCTCAATCTTGTCCTTGCGACGAAACCTGAACACTCAGAGGCTCGATACTACCTTGCGTCTATTTACGCGGGAAATGGCAAACGCCAAGAGGCACTGAAAGAGCTTTTCCTGATTGAGCGAGGGGATCCGATGTTTGTGAAAGCCCGCACCTTCTCGGCTTTCATCCTGCGCCAAGACAACGACTTGAAACGAGCGCGCAAGGTCATTCTGGAGGCGCGAGAAGTTGAACCAGACAACAAGAATCTTTTACTGTACTACGTTCTCATCATGCGAGATCTCAAAGAGTATGAAGAGGCAGAAGAGTTGATGCGAGAGGCTCTCAAGAGAGACCCCAACGACGAGCGACTTCTCTTTAATTTAGCCTTAGTGCTTCATGAGCGAGGTGCCGAGCCAGAAGCTTTGGGGCTGATGGAGAAGGTAGTCGAGCTCAATCCGCGCAACTCCGATGCATTAAATTACTTGGCGTATGGCTTGATTGAGAGAGGTCACGATCTCAATCGGGCTCAGGATCTGGCTCGGCGAGCACTGGAGGTTAAGCCTCAGGATCCGTTTTACCTCGACACGCTTGGGTGGGCTCAGCTCAAGGCAGGTAAACTTGCGGATGCTGAGGCGAGCCTCTCGAAAGCTGCCACGCTCGCAAGTGACGATCTCGTCATCCTTGATCACTACATCGAGGTCTTACTGGCGCTTAAGAAATTTGAGAAAGCAGTTGGCTTAATGAAAGGTGTGGTTGACCGAGGGCTCACGGATGAAGAGAAAGAAGATGAGGACACACTCGCTGCGTATCAGCGCATACGCGACCGCCTCAAGACCATTCTCGCGGAGCAGCCTAAACTTAAGACCGTCGAAAAGAGCGCATTCAACACAACTAGTGAGACGTCTCCAGATCACTCCATGCTCGAATGGGAGATGCTCATGACATCAACTCAATAACTTTTTTGGTCACATCGTATGAAAGTGTATAAGCGAATTACGAGTGTGCTGGTTGCTTCCCTTCTCACGGGATGTTTTCGACCCTCGTTTGAGCCTGCTGGAATCTCTGCTGACTCAGATGCAGCTCGTCAAGCTTGTGAAGAAGTGAACATGCAGCAAAAACCCATCGCATCACTTCGAGTGCTGGCGGATGCTACGGTCTCATCAGACTCTGAACGAGCAACCTTCAGGTATGTTGTCCTAAGTAAAGAGCCCTCAAGCTTTCGCGTTGATGTCTTACCGGTTAATGGAGCGCTCACCCTTGGGCTCCTTGTGGCGCATCAGGGCAAAGCGGTCTGGCTCGACGCTCAGGAGAAAACGTATGCGGAGAGCGAGGATGAGGGCGCGCTGGTCGCCGAGTATCTCGGTCTCAAGGGGGTGTCCCGAAAAACAGCCGTTGCGCTCTTAACAGGGACGCTCCCAACCATCTCCTGCTCTAGCGTGCGTCTGTACCAGTTGCCTGATGGAGATCGCTTGTTTGTGGACGACAAAGCGCGAGCCGCATGGCGCGTCAAAGGTAACTCCTCTTCCCTTGTGTCCCTCCAGGTGCTTGATGAGAGTGGTGATGGCGTTGTCATGGAGGCCACGTTTGCAGGTGGGCAGAATGGGTCGGGGAACAGCGTGACTCTCGAGGTGTTCTCACCCGCACGCGCGCGCGTCGATCTGGCCTTGGCTCGAGTTGTGTACGACCCACCCCTTGCGGATCAGTTGTTTGACGTGCGTCCTCCGCGAGATTACACCCGCGTCGATTAGTGCGTGGTATTAGACCTCCACCTGCCGACCAAGTTGGAGGGAGATCTGGCTTGTGTCGCTATCGATGCGACGAAGTTCAAAATTACGTGCAGGAGATAACACGAGCGGCACGAGCTCTTTTGTCACTGAGCTTGTGTCGAGACCAAAGCTGCGCTCCTCCGAGAGGCTGACCTTCTTAAGGACGAAGTATCCCTCCATGAGCATCTTGTCGAGCCAGGGAAGATCGCTCTCAAATGACAGCTCCTTGTGGAGCACAACGAATCGTGTGTCGCCTTGTATGTCGTTGGCGCGTAACGAGCCGTATCTGCTAAGAGGGTCAACCTCACCACGATTTGCCATATCCTCGATGATCTTCTTAAAGAAGAGGTTAACTCGAGGTTCAACGCGAAACCCAAGGTTAAAGTCGATGCGGAATACCTTCTTCGGAATGAGCGTTGTTACCTCATACTCAGTTGTATAGGGAACATCGAGCACGTTGACGTGGATGAACCAGTACACATCAGCGCGTTTGGGATGCACATGGAAAAGTGAATAAACCACTTTGCTCTCGATCAGCTTGGGAAAGGGGGCACCGGTAAGATACACAAGGTGAGTGGCGTATTTGGGTACGCTCTCATCTCTACTTAGTGCTTCAAGAGCAGGGAGGTGTTGGGGCAGCGACTCATATTCCGTGTAGGCAACCTTGAGGCGCGATCCAGAGTTCCACGCGTACATTACAAGGGCCACTGCCGACGCGACCAGAACCGTGAACCAGCCTCCATGGGAGAGCTTCAGGAGATTTGCAAGGAGGAATGCTCCCTCGATTGAGAGGTAAATAGCTAGGAATAGTCCCACTAAAAGTTTTGGCGTTTGCTTTCGGAGTAAATAATTTGAGTAGAGGATCGTTGTCATGAGCATGGTCAGGGTAATAGCCAACCCATACGCTGCTTCCATGCGCGATGATTCCCGGAAGTAGAGCACAACAGCAACACAGCCCAGAAATAGCAGGAGGTTGATCGCAGGGACGTAAATCTGCCCTTTGAGCTCGGTTGGATACACTATCTTAGCCTTGGGGAAGACAGAGAGTCGCATCGCCTCCGTCGCGAGCGTGAACGAGCCGCTGATGAGCGCTTGGCTGGCGATGATGGCGGCGCACGTTGATATGATAATACCAGGGAGGAGGAACCAGCCTGGCATAATTTCGTAGAAAGGATTGTGGTCGCCGAGAGGTGTTCCGGCTTGCGTAAGCATCCATGCGCCCTGCCCGAAGTAGTTAAGAAGCAGGGCAAATTTCACAAACACCCACGAAACCTGAATGTTGCCACGCCCACAATGTCCGAGATCGGAGTAGAGTGCTTCCGCTCCGGTCGTGCATAGGAAGATAGCGCCAAGGATCCAAAAGCCGTTGTCGTGAAAGAAAAGGAGCTGGAGTGCATAGCCTGGGTCGAGAGCTCTAAAGATCGATGGATTGGTGATGATCCATGAGGTCCCGAGGATTGCAAGCATCGAAAACCAGCCAAGCATCACCGGACCAAATGAGTGCCCGACGAGCTTGGTGCCGAAATGTTGAATGGAGAAGAGGATGGTGATGATAGTGATGACGATCGGAACGGTTTGAATATCTGGGTGGAGCTTCCGTAGTC
>JALRCK010000240.1 GCA_023262305.1 Deltaproteobacteria bacterium | reverse complement strand
CACATCGAGAAGGCTTCGCTCCATCGGCGAATCCACGGCGGCCGTGAGAATAGCCCGGGCCTCGGCCTCCATCGAGCGTCCATGAAGGGCAGCACGGACCCGGAGCTTGTCGCGGACCCCTTCATCGAGGTAAAGGACCAAAAAAAGCAGGATCTATTCTCGCACTACGCCATCGCTGCTACCCATGAAGCTCTCCAAGACGCTCAGTTGCTTGAGCAGACGACCTACGCAAAGCCAAAGATGGGGTGCATCCTCGGAGTTGGAATTGGCGGTCTCAACATCCTTGAGAAGTATCACCAGGCGTACCTTGAGGGAGGTCCTCGAAAGATCTCGCCGTTCCTCATCCCCGGAATGATCAGCAACCTCGGCCCGGGTAACGTCGCCATCAAGTATGGGCTTCAAGGCGTTAACTATACTGTGACGAGCGCGTGCACATCCTCAACGCATGCTATCGGTGAGGCGTTCCGAATGATCGCTGACGGACTTCAAGATGTGGTTGTCACCGGCGGATCAGAGAGTACCGTGTGTCCGATCGGTATCGGCGGATTCAACGCGCTCAAGGCTCTCTCGACTCGAAATGAGGAGCCTGAAAAGGCTTCACGACCGTTTGATAAGGACCGTGATGGGTTCGTTCTTGGAGAAGGGTGCGCGATCCTCGTTCTGGAAGATCTTGAGACCGCCAAGAAGCGTGGAGCTAAGATCTACGCTGAGGTGCTTGGATACGGATTCTCGTGCGACGCATACCACATGACAGCCCCAAGCGAGGGCGGCGAAGGAGCAGTTGCGTGCATGCGTAACGCGCTTGAGTCCGCTGGTGTGAAGCCTGAGCAGGTTGATTACTTGAACGCTCACGGAACTTCGACCCCAGCGAACGATATCTCCGAGACCCAGGGTATCAAGACCGTCTTTGGTGATTGGGCAAAGAAGGGGCTCCTTGTCAGCTCGACTAAGTCGATGACAGGACACCTCCTTGGCGCAGCTGGAGCGATCGAGGCTGCGTTCTGCACGCTCGCGATTCGTGACAGTGTGGTTCCTCCAACGATTAATCTCGATAATCCTCAAGAAGGCTGTGACCTCGATTACGTCGCTCACAAGGCTCGCACTCAGAAGGTAAACGTAGCGATGTCGAATAGCTTCGGCTTTGGCGGCACGAACGCCTCAATCGTTATCGGCGCATATAAGGGATGACAAAGAAGGACGGCGATGACCTCTCACCTCAGGTTCGGGCCGAGGACATAATCCTCGGCTCCCTGGGATATGGTGAAGAGGCTCGTATCGTCTCCATCGAGCGAACTCCAGAGGGGTTCAAAGGGATCGGTCGTTGGGCTGACGGTGAGGAATTCTCATTTGAAAGTGATGATGAGCTTGATGAGCTTACCGAGTGGGCTCTTCAGATAACTCTGAGCGCGTCGCCGAAGCGATCAAACGCGGCGAATAGTTAGAGAATTAGATTCAAAAAAGTTATGTGGCGGATGGGCAAATGGCCCGCAGCGCGCACGCCTCGCACTGTGGCGACCGAGCCCCGCACACGCGACGACCGTGAAAGATGAGGCGATGATGAAGGTTTCGCCACTCCGACGATGGAAACTCATCTCGAAGATCCGCCTCGACGTGATCGGGAGTTTTCCCTTTGGACAATCCGAGTCGGTGAGCGAGTCGAAAGATGTGGGTATCAACTGGAAACGCAGGCACAACGCCCTTCTCCGAGAGGATGACGTTCGCCGTTTTGTTGCCGACGCCAGGAAGCGAAGTGAGCTCTTTGTGGGTATCGGGAACCTTTGACTTGAAGCGATCAACGGCTTCTTTTCCGGTCGCGATAAGGTTCTTTGATTTTGTTTTGTAGTAGTTGATCGGCCGGATGATGCGCTCGACATCTGCGAGCTTCGCCTGCGAGAGCGCCTTGAAGTTCGGGTAGGTTTTGAACAGCTCGGGGGTAACCTGGTTCACCTTTTTGTCGGTGCACTGAGCTGAAAGCATGACCGCGATGAGGAGTTGGTATTCGTTCTTGAAGTCGAGTTCGGAGTGGGGATCGGGGTAGAGCTCCGCGAGGGTTTGGACCAGAATTTTCCTCTTCTGTGGGGTCATGGAGGAGGCTTTTACAGGGTTGGTCAATGAGTCGCAAGGGGGAGGGGGGCGAATGTCGCACCTCCGGTAAGGTTGTTGTGAACGCGGCACCTCCGGAGGGCCCGTTTCCTGACGGGCCGGGTATGCATGGTAATTTCAAATTGAATCGCGTCGGATATTGCGTATAGCACCTTGGATTGCCACACCGGACCGCGAGTACGCGGTCCCTCCAAAAATCGAATGACCAGCTCGCCGGAGGGCCCGCGTCCACCGTGGTCAGGGCATGCATCGACTTCACGAATTGAACCACCCCATCCCTCAAGACCCGGTGCCCTCCCAAATGGGTTACTCAAACCCAATTATATGGTAGTTTCCTCAGACTATGGCTGACGAGGTAAAGGTCCTGGCCGCCAACCGAAAGGCGCGCTTTGACTACCACATTTTAGACACGTTTGAGGCTGGTATCGTCCTCACCGGCGCTGAGATCAAGTCGATGCGCTCAGGCGAGATGTCGATCAGTGAGGCCTACGTCCGTCCTCAGAGGGGAGAGCTCTTCCTTTTGAACGCACACATTCAGCCTTATTCTCATAGTGGGGACAAAGATTACGATCCCCGCAGGCCCAGAAAGCTTCTCATGCATCGAAAGGAGATTGAGCGCCTGGTGCATGAGCTGGAAACTAAGGGCACAACGATCGTCCCGTTGCAGGTTCATCTGAGCAAGGGGCGGGCTAAGGTGCAGATAGGGCTCGGAAAAGGTAAAGCGGCTCCCGATAAACGGCAGGACATCAAAAAGCGCGAAACTGATCGTGAAATCGCCCGGGCGATGTCGAAAAAATAGAAAAAAGTAGCGAAGCGACCTATAATAGTAAAAGTAGCGGGTCAAAGCTCGCGAAAAAGTTTGGCTAGATTTACGGGGGTGTAAAGGTTTCGACGGGATTCACGATCGGGTATCTATTCGAACTTGGCTGTCGCCAAGATTCGAATGACGACCAAGGTCTCGTTTCTCTCGACCCTGGACCTTCGGTAAATTGTTTCTTTAGGGGGTGTAAAGGTTTCGACGGGATTCACGATCGGGTATCTATTCGAACTTGGCTGTCGCCAAGATTCGAATGACGACCAAGGTCTCGTTTCTCTCGACCCTGGACCTTCGGTAAATTATTTCTTTAGGGGGTGTAAAGGTTTCGACGGGATTCACAAAAGACAAGTTTGCACGTCCAGGGTCCGATGGCCTGGTAAAAAATCGGAAAAGAATAACTGCAAATAACGTTATTCACGCTGACTTCTCGCGCAATGCTGCTCCAGTAGCACTTGCTGCGTAAGTCGCACTAGACTAGCCACCACAAGTGCCTAGTCGGCTGATAGGAGACGCGCCCGTAATCTCTTAAAGGCTTAAACTTCTCGGGCTACTCCATCGCTCGCGCTGCGGGGTGATGGGGGAACCAAACAGGAGCTGGTCGGTGATAGCTGTGTACGTTGAAGCTATGCCGATGAGATTTTCAACGTACTAAACGTGTAGAGGATTTGTTTCGCGGCTTCTCGGACGGGGGTTCGATTCCCCCCACCTCCATACTTCGCTCCCTGCGGGAGCTACGTATGGCGAGCCATCCAAGCGCGTATCGATAATGTTCAGGGCGCGAAGTATGTAGACATACTTCATGTCCGCTATTCGACCATTTTCCGCAGGAGTTGCGCGGTTCATGGGAAGCTCCAAGTTTTATTGTGCTAGCAACCCGCCGACTACCCCTCGCTCCATTCATGTTCCCCTGCGCCCGCGTAGCCTCTACGCCCCATCCCCAATTCCTCCTTGACTCCTCTCGCCATCTCCCGATAATCAACCCTCTCACTAAAGCCAACAGGACCTTGTATGCCCAACCTCTTTGAAAAGATCCGCTTCGGATCGATCGAGCTTGCGAACCGTATCGTTATGGCTCCGCTTACTCGAATGAGAAGCTCTCAGCCAGGAAATGTGCCTAACGCGCTCATGGCGCGGTACTACTCGCAACGAGCCTCGGCAGGTTTGATCATCTCAGAGGCCACACAGATCTCGCAGCAGGGGCAGGGATATCCTGGAACGCCAGGAATTCACACACCTGAGCAAACTGAAGGATGGAAGCTCGTCACCAATGCAGTACACAACGCCGGTGGCAAGATCGTGCTTCAGCTGTGGCACGTTGGCCGCATCTCTCACCGGTCTCATCAGCCGGGCCAAGGACTCCCCGTCGCTCCTTCAGCGATTAAGCCCAGTGGAGGGATCTACTCAGCGGATTGGAAGCCAGTCTCTTTTGAGACACCGCGCGCGCTTGAGACCTCTGAGATTCCTGGAATCATCGAGGACTTCCGCCACGGCGCGATGAACGCCAAGGACGCGGGCTTTGATGGTGTTGAGGTTCACGGGGCGAATGGCTATCTCCTCGATCAGTTTCTGCAAGATGGATCCAACCAACGAACCGACCAATATGGTGGATCAATGGAAAACAGGGCACGACTCCTCCTTGAGGTTATCGACGCGGCGGTATCGGTGTGGGGCAAGGATCGAGTTGGAGTTCGGCTCTCTCCGTATGGCACCTTTAACGACATGAGTGATACCGATCCAGTGAAGCTCTTTACCT